>JBPBQU010000188.1:0-9206 GCA_050955085.1 Janthinobacterium lividum
TGGTCGATGTACTCGACGATGAAATCACCCGGGTAGTGGCTCTCGAACCAGTCGGAGTTCTCGAACGGGTAATGCACCTGCGCGAACGGCATCGACCCCGACTCGAACCAGCAGTCCAGGACCTCGGGTACCCGACGCATGGTCGATCGACCCGTGGGGTCGTCGGGGTTGGGACGGGTGAGCTCGTCGACGTGAGGGCGGTGCAGGTCGCTCGGGCGCACCCCGAAATCGCGTTCGAGGTCGTCGAGGGAACCGTAGACGTCGGTGCGCGGGTAGGTCGGATCATCGGAGGTCCACACCGGGATAGGGCTGCCCCAGTAGCGACTCCGGCTGATCGACCAGTCGCGCGCACCTTCCAGCCATTTGCCGAAGGAACCGTCCTTGACGTGACCGGGAACCCAGGTGATCTGCTGGTTGAGCTCGACCATCCGGTCGCGGATCCGGGTGACGGCGACGAACCAGCTCGAGACCGCGCGGTAGATGAGCGCGTTCCCGCAGCGCCAGCAGTGCGGATAGGAGTGGTCGTAGGTCTCCAGTCGCACCAGGAGGGCTCCGCTGGGCAGCCCGTCACGCAGTGCCCGGTTGATCTCCTTGTTGGCGTCGAACACGTGCTGCCCGGCGAAGTCGCTGACCTCGGCGGTGAACGTGCCGTTGGAGGCCACCGGGACGACCGGGGTGATGCCGGCCGCGTCGGTGACCAGTTTGTCCTCCTCACCGAAGGCCGGCGCGATGTGCACGACACCCGTCCCGGAATCGGTCGTCACGTAGTCGGCGGCGAGCACCCGGTGGGCGTTCTCCTGCCCGACGAAGTAGTCGAACGGCGGGGTGTAGCGCCGGCCCAGCAGATCCGCCCCCCGGTAGCGGCCGACGACACGCTCGGCGGCGTCCTCCCCCAGCTCCCGCGCGTAGTGGCCGAGCCGCGCCTGCGCGAGCAGGAACTTCTCCTCGGCGTACTCCTCCCCCAGGCCCGGGGCACCCTTGACCACGACGTAGTCGAGGTCGGGGTGCACGGCCATCGCGAGGTTGCTCGGCAGGGTCCACGGCGTCGTGGTCCAGATCAAGGCCAGGACACCGTCGAGCGCGTCATGTTCCCCGTCACCGGTGAGCCGGAAACCGACAGTGACGGCCGGGTCCTGCCGGTTGCGGTAGACGTCGTCGAGGCGGGTCTCGGAGTTGCTCAACGGGGTCTCGCATCGCCAGCAGTAGGCCAGCACGCGAAAGCCCTCGTAGACGAGGCCTTTGTCCCACAACGTCTTGAACGCCCACATCACCGACTCCATGTAGTCGGTGTCGAGAGTCTTGTAGTCGTTCTCGAAGTCGACCCAGCGCGCCTGCCGGTCGACGTAGCGTTCCCACTCGCCCGTGTAGCGCAGCACCGAGGCCCGGCAGGCGTCGTTGAACGTCGCGATACCCATCTGCTCGATCTCCGACTTGTGGGTGATCCCGAGCTGACGTTCGGCCTCGACCTCGGCCGGCAGCCCGTGGGTGTCCCAGCCGAACCGGCGCTCGACCTGATGGCCGCGCATCGTCTGGTAGCGCGGCACCACGTCCTTGACGTAGCCCGTCAGCAGGTGGCCGTAGTGCGGCAGGCCGTTGGCGAAGGGTGGGCCGTCGTAGAAGACGAACTCCCCCGCGGCGGAGCCCCGGCGGGCGTCGACGCTGGCCTGGAACGTGCCGTCGGCAGCCCAGGAGTCGAGGATCCGTTGCTCGATCTCGGGGAAGCGCGGACCGGTCGCGGTGCCCGTTCCCCCCACGACGTCCCGGCTCGCAGCGACGTCCCGGCTCGCAGCGACATCCTGGGTGGTGTCCTCGGACAACGTGTCTCCTCGACTGAAGTGCTCCAGCCGCGAGGACGACTCCCGCCGGGTCCGGCGGTGCCGCGGTGCCACCCCGCTTGCCGTCACCGACCTCCCTGAGTACCTGGACCCAGGAAGCTCGACGCCGACCGCTCGTCCGGCTGTCACGGGCCGCACCCGTCCGGGTCTAGTGGGGTGTTGCGAGGAACACCCGTTCTTCCGGAGGCTCACCGGTGATGGCCGGATCGACGCCTGTCCCGTCATCATAACGAGGGCCGGCAAGCACAGCGGACCGCGGGCGACGTCCCCCTCGGTGCGACGACCACCGACGCGCCGACTACCTGTCACCCCGGGTACCGCATACCTCGCCGCACGCGTACCGTGGGCGCCGGTCGCGCCGAGGGGTGCGGCATGCCCGTGACGAGGAGGTCCTGTGGCCCGCACCATCCGTACCCAGCGAGACGTCGTGTTCGCCGACGGCGTCCGCACCCCCTTCGGCAAGGCCCGCCCGGACGGCCTCTACGCCGCCACCCGCGCCGACGACCTCGTCGTCGCCTGTTTGCGTGAACTGCTGCGCCGCAACCCTTCACTGCCACCGGAGCGCATCGAGGAAGTGGCCGTCGCCGCGGCCACGCAGACCGGTGACCAGGGTCTCGTCCTCGGCCGCTCCACCGCACTGCTCGCCGGCCTGCCGGTGACCACCCCCGGTTACGCCGTCGACCGCTGGTGTGCGGGGGCGATGACCGCGGTCACCACGGCGGCCGCCTCCATCGCCGTCGGCGCCCTCGACGTCGCCTTCGCGGGCGGTGTCGAGCACATGGGCCATCACCCCCTCGGGGCGGGCATGGACCCCAATCCCCGCTTCCTCACCGAACGCATCGTCTCCCCCGACGCCCTCGACATGGGCAAGACCGCCGAAGCGCTGCACGACAGGTTCCCCCGGTTGACCAGACAGCGCGCCGACGAGTTCGCCGCGAACTCGCAGGCCAAGTTCGCCGCGGCCGTCGCCAACGGCCAGGTCGAGGCCGACCTCGTCCCGGTGGCGATCGCCTCCGAGACCGGCTGGGGACTCGCCACCGCCGACGAACTCGCCCGCCCCGGGACCACCGTCGAAGGCCTCGCCACCCTCCGCACCCCCTTCAGGCCTCACGGCCGGGTGAGCGCCGGCAACTCATCACCCCTCACCGACGGTGCGACCGCGTGCCTCATCGCCGCGGAGGAGGTCACCGAGGAGCTCGGCCTGCACGCCAGGATGCGCCTGGTCGGTTTTGCCTTCGCCGGCGTCGAACCCGAGGTCATGGGTCTCGGCCCCATCCCCTCCACCGAGAAAGCACTGCGGCGTGCCGGGTTGGGCATCGACGACATCGGCCTGTTCGAACTCAACGAGGCGTTCGCCGTCCAGGTCCTGAGCTTCCTCGACCACTTCGACATCGCCGACGACGACGACCGGGTCAACCGCTACGGCGGTGCCATCGCCATCGGCCATCCGCTCGCCGCCTCCGGGGTCCGGTTGATGACCCAGCTCGCCCGCCAGTTCGCCGAACACCCCGAGGTCCGCTACGGCCTCACCGCCATGTGCGTCGGCCTCGGGCAGGGTGGCAGCGTCATCTGGGAGAACCCGGCGTTCGACGGCGAGGAGGCAGCCTGATGCCCGTGTACGTCCGCACCCTCGACCTCCCCGACCACGGTGGCCGCATCGCGCTGATCACCCTGGACTCCGGGGAACTGCGCAGACCTTTCGTCCTGGGTCCCGACTCGCTGCCGGAACTCGCGGCGGCGATCGATGAGGCCGAACGACTCGTGCGCGAGGAGTCCCTGGTGGCGATCGGGGTCACCGGCGTCAACGGGGTGTTCTGCGCCGGGGCCGACCTGAAGTCGGTGGCGCACATCGCCGACCGGGACGCCGCCGTGGCGACGGCGGAACTCGGCCATCGCGTGCTCGGCCGGTTCGGGGAGACGGCCGTCCCCACGTTCGCCTACCTCAACGGGCTCGCCCTCGGGGGCGGCCTCGAGACCGCCCTGCACTGCAGCTATCGCACCGTCTCCACCGGCGCCGGCGGGCTCGGCCTGCCGGAGGCCTACCTGGGACTCGTCCCCGGGTGGGGCGGGACCTACCTGCTGCCCCGCATCGCGGGTCCCGACGTCGCGGTCCGGGTCACGATCGAGAACGCGCTGGCCACCAACAAGACGCTCAGCGGCCCGCAGGCTTTCGAGGCCGGCATCGCCGACGCCGCCTTCGAACCCGCCGACTTCCTCGTCCAGTCCCTGCGCTGGACCGCCGCCGTCCTGACCGGTGACGTCACCGTCCCCCGGGCGGAACCCGCCGACCAGGACAGCTGGGACGCGGCGATCGCCCGCGGACGCAGCGTGGCCGACGCCCGCGTCCACGGGGCGGCCCCCGCCCCCTACCGGGCACTCGACCTGCTCGAAGCCGCCCGGACCTCGCAGCGCGCGGAGCACTTCGTGGCCGAGGAGGCCGCGCTGGGCGACCTCATCGTCTCCGGTGAGCTGCGCGCCGGGCTCTACGCGTTCGACCTCGTCTCGCGCTACGCGAAGAAACCGGCGGGGGCGCCGTCGGGCGACCTCGCGCGCAAGGTCACCTCCGTCGGAGTGGTCGGGGCGGGGTTGATGGCCAGCCAGCTGGCGTTGCTGTTCCTGCACCGCCTCCAGGTCCCGGTCGTACTCACCGACGTCGACCAGGCCCGGGTGGACAAGGGTGTCGACTTCGTCCGCGCCGGTGTCCGCGGCCTCCTGGAGAAGGGCCGGATCAGCACGGACACCGCGAACCGACTCACCGCCGCCGTCTCCGGTTCGGTCGCGAAATCCGGGTTGGCCGCCTGCGATTTCGTCATCGAGGCGGTGTTCGAGGAGCTGACGGTCAAACAGGACGTCCTGCGCGAACTCGAACCCCTGCTGCGCGAGGACTGCGTCATCGCAACCAACACCAGTTCGTTGTCCGTCACCGAGATGGCAGGCGTCCTGGAACACCCCGAACGCTTCGTCGGGTTTCACTTCTTCAACCCCGTCGCGGTCCTCCCCCTCGTCGAGGTGGTCCGCACGGCGCAGACCGACGACGCCAGCCTCGCGACCGCGTTCGCGCTCGGCCGTGGCCTCAAGAAAACCTGTGTTCTCGTGCGGGATGCCCCCGCGTTCGTGGTGAACCGGGTCTCGACACGGATGTTCGACGAGGTCATGCGCGCCGTGGACGAAGGCACCGAGCTGATGGTCGCCGAACGCGCGCTGGACCCGTTGGGGTTGCCGATGACGCCGTTCCGGTTGGCCTCGTTCGTGGGACCGGCCGTGATGCTGCACGTGCACGAGACGCTGGCCGACGCCTTCCCGGATCGTTACCAGGTCTCCGAGAACCTGCGGCGATGGGTCGCAGCGGGGGCACCCGCCCTCGTCAGCACGAAGGGTCCGGTCGAGGCGACGGGAGCGGCCGACGCCGTGTTCCGCCAGGGTGACGCCGGTGTCGGCGGTGCCGATCTGCTGCAGCGCGTGCAGGACGCGCTGGCGGACGAGATCCGCCGACTTCTCGACGAGGGCGTCGTCGCCGGTCCGGAGGACGTCGACGTATGCCTCGTCCTCGGAACCGGCCACCCGCTCTTCACCGGTGGGATCACGCCGTACCTGGACCGGGTGGGCGCCTCGGAGCGGGTCAGCGGCCGGACGTTCCACTGAACCCGCCCCCCGCCCCCGCCTCTTCGCGATGACGCGGGAGTCGGGGGCGGGAGGTGGGGGGTCGAGGGTGGTGGATGAGATCCACCCACCTCATCAGGCGTGCCGCACCCCGGCCAGGGTCAGGTGAAGGCTGAGATTCCGGTGAGGTGGCGACCCACGATGAGGGTCTGGATGGACTCTGTTCCCTCGTAGGTGTGCAGCGCCTCCACGTCGGCCATGTGTCGCGCCACCCGGTGCTCGAGCAGAATCCCGTTGCCTCCCAGCAGATCGCGACCCATGGCCGTGACCGTGCGGGCCTTACGGGTGGCATTGACCTTGGCGAGGGAGGCCTGGGTGTCGGTGAGGCGACCGGAATCGGCGAGGCGGCCGACGCGCAGACAGAACAACTGCATGGCCGTGACCTCGGCCAGCATCTGGACGAGTTTGTCCTGCACGAGCTGGAACGAGGCCAGCGGTTTGCCGAACTGCTGGCGTTCCAGCGAGTACGCCAGTGCCGTCTCGTAGGCCGCGGTCGCGTGACCCAGTGCACCCCAGGCGATGCCCGCACGGGTCGCGGACAGGACCCGGCCCGTGTCGCGGAAACTGTTCGCACCCGGCAGCTTGTTCTCGACCGGGACCCGCACCGACGTCAGGGTGATGTCCGCGTTGTGGATCGCGCGCAGGGACGCCTTACCGGTGATCGCGCTCGCCTCGTACCCGGGGGTTCCCCGCTCCACGAGGAACCCCTGGACGGCACCGTCCTCCCCGCGCGCCCACACGACGCACACGTCGCACACCGTGCCGAACCCGATCCACCGTTTCGCCCCGTCGATGACGTAGTGATCACCGTCGCGGCGCACCGTCGTCCCCAACGCGACCGCGTCGGAACCGTGATCGGGTTCGGTGAGCGCGAAGGCCCCGAGCAGTTCGAGTCGGGCCATCGGCGGGAGCCACCGCTGCTTCTGCTCCGGTGACCCGAGGAACGCGATGGAGCGCATCGCAAGACCGGCCTGCACGCCGAGCATGGTGGCGAAGCTGCCGTCCCCGCGGGAGAGTTCCATGGTCACCAGACCCGCTGCGGTGTGGGAGAGCTGCGGGATCCCCGGTCCCTCGAGGCCGTCGCCCACGAGGTCCAGTGCCGCGTAGTCCTTCAGCAGGTCCATGGGCATCTCGGCCCGTTCCCAGTACCCGCCCGCGACCGGGATGACCGAGTCGTCGACGAACGCGCGGACCCGCGCCCAGATCGCCCGCTCCCCGTCGGTCAGATCGGATGCCAGGTCGAAGTAATCCACACCGGTCGGACTGCTGGTCATGTCTGCTGCTCCTCTACCTGCACGGGTGGCTGGATCTTGCGTTTGAGGATCTTGCCGGTCGGGCCCTTGGGGAGTTCCTCGACCAACCAGACCCGGCGCGGGTACTTGTACGCGGCGAGCGACGCCCTGACGTGCTGTTGCAGTTCCTCGGGGGTGGCATGGGCGCCGGCGCGCAACACGACCGCGGCCCCGACCTCCTCACCGTGCAGCGCGTCGGGAAACCCTACGACGGCGACCTCGGCGACGGCCGGGTGTTCGTAGAGGACCTCCTCGACCTCGCGCGGGTAGACGTTGTAGCCGCCGCGGTCGATCATGTCCTTGGCCCGGTCGACGATCGTGTAGTACCCCTCGGGGTCGCGGGTCGCGAGGTCACCTGAGCGGAACCACCCGTCGACGACGGCGTTCTGCGTCGCGGCCTCGTTGCCCCAGTAACCCTTCATGAGGTTCTCACCGCGAATGACGATCTCGCCGACCCCACCCTCCGCAACGGGGGAACCGTCCGCCGAGCGCAGGTCCATCTCGCAACCGCGGACGGCCGTCCCGATCGTGCCGGGTCTGCGTTCCGCGTCCGGGTGGTTGAACGAGGCGACGGGCGAGGTCTCCGACAACCCGTAACCCTCGAGGATCGTGGCCCCGAACGCCTCCTCGAACGCCTTGAGCACCTCCACCGGCAGCGACGCCCCACCGGAGCAGCACTGCCGCAACGACGACACGTCGTATTCCCGGGCCGTGGGGCAGTTCAGCATGGCGATGTACATCGTCGGTACGCCCGCGAAGGAGTTCACCCGGTCCCGCTCGATGACCGCGAGCGCCGCCTCGGCGCTGAACCGGGGCAGCAGGGTGAGTTGGGCTCCGGCGACGACGGCGGTGTTCATCGCGCACGTCTGCCCGAAGGCGTGGAAGAGCGGGAGCGCGCCGAGGATCGTCTCCTCGGGTCGCAACCGGGCCAACGTCTCCTGGCTGGTGACGGCGTTGGAGATCAGGTTGTGGTGGGTGAGTTGCGCACCCTTGGGTGGTCCCGTGGTCCCCGAGGTGTAGAGGATGACGGCGGTGTCCTCGGGGTCCGGTTCGTGGAGGCGGTGGTCCGGTTCCGCCCCCGCCGGCGATCCACCACCGGAGAACCCCAGACCGGAGAACCCCAGACCGGACAACCCCAGACCGGACAACCCGTCACCGAGGTGAGGTCCGACGACCACGACGCGGGTGGGACTGCCGATCGCCCCCGCGTGTGCGGCCTCGGCGACGCCATGCCACACGAAGGCCGTCACGGCGCCGGAGTCGGAGAAGTGGTGGGCGACCTCGCGCCCGCGCAGCAGCGGGTTCATCGGGACGACGACGCCCCCCGCCCGCAGGATGCCGTGGTAGAGCACCGGGAACTGAGACACGTTGGGCAGCATCAGCGCCACCCGGTCCCCCGGTCGCAGGCCCTGCGAACGCAGCAGCCCCGCGACCCGGGCCGTCGCGTCGTCGAGGTCGCTCCAGGTCAGCACGTCGTCGTCCAGACGTACGGCAGGGGCGTCCGGGCGTGAACCGGCGTGGTGGGCTATCCATCCCGCCAGGGAGGTGGGAACGTCAGCGTGCGGGATCGGGTTCTCGGACGGTGTCATCGGGACTCTCCTGCAGACGGCGTCGGCCACAAGCGCGACGATTCTCCCACAGCGCAGTGCCCCGAGAACGGCTATGACCCCTCAAGCGGGTCGCCCCAGACCGATGACCTCGGTGGTGTCGGGGGTCTGCGCGGAGCAGGTGCGATCACGACCGGCGGACTTCGCCGCATAGAGGGCGGTGTCGGCGCGGGCGAAGAGCCCGGCAAGTGACTCGTGGCCGTCCCACCGCGCTAGCCCCGCCGAGAAGGTCTGCCCCGCCGGGACGACGGCACGCAGATCACCCAGCAGCTGCTCCACCCGCGAGGGCTCCAGCCCGACGGCCATGACGACGAACTCCTCCCCGCCCCACCGCGCCAACATCGCCCCCGTGCCGGCCAGCGCGATCCGCCAGGCCCGGGCCGCACCCACGAGCAGCTGATCACCGGCCGGGTGCCCGTGGGTGTCGTTGTAGAGCTTGAAGCGGTCGAGGTCGACCATCGCGACGCACAACGGGCTGCGGTCCAGCAGCGAGCGATTGCGCATCCGCTCCAGTTCGGCGTCGGCGCTGCGCCGGTTGGGCAAACTGGTCAACGGGTCGGTGCGAGCGAGGTCGGTCAATTGCGCCGCCTGCACCCGTAGTCGATCGAGCAGGGTGGACATCCGGGCGAGCACCAGCACGAAGAGCACCGTCGAGGTGATGACCACCGCCCACCCCCTGGGGTTCTGGCCGAGCAGCTGCTGGACGGCGAAGGTCACCGGGGGGAGCAGGCTCACCCCGGTCAGCATGCGCAGGCGTAGTCGACTGAACTCGTGCCGCACGGACGGCAGGGGGTCGGAGAGGCGGCGCATCG
>JBPBQU010000189.1:0-8880 GCA_050955085.1 Janthinobacterium lividum
AGGACGGGTCAGCGCTCGGTGGTGGTGGTGGACGTCGACCGGGTCTCCGACGCCTGCGGTTTCTCGGTGCCGCTGATGGACTTCCGCTCCGACCGTGACGTCCTCGACAAGGCCCAGGAACGCCGCGACGACGCCTATTTCGCGAGTTACTGGCAGCGGAAGAACGCGGAGAGCATCGACGGTCTGCCCGCCCTGCCGCTGTGAACCGGCGGCTTGGCACCTGCCGGGGGTCGGACGACGCGGTTCAGGTCGTGAGCCGCTCCAGCAACTGCTGACCGCGCGGGACGCCCAACCCGGTGCACGCGTCCCAGCCCGGTCCGGCCGCGTAGTCACCGTTGTCCCCCGAGGTGATGTCGCGGAAACCCACGGGCGTCACCCCCTCCTGTGCACCGGGGTAGAGCAGGGGCTGCAGCAGACCGAGACCCGCCCCGCCCCGGGACTGCACGAGGCGGGCGACGAGGGCGGCCCACAGCGGGGCGACGGCGCTCGTGCCCCCGATGACCTGCGGTGTCCCGTCGACGAGCACCTGGTAGCCGGTCTCGGGATCGGCGACGCCCGCGACATCGGGGACCCCGCGTCCGGTCCCACCGCCCGGGCGTTGCGGAACCCCGGCGGAGCGCTGCCAATCAGGCAGGTCGAAGGCGACACTCACGCCCCCACCGGTGGCGCCGCGTCCATTCCAGACGACCTCGCTGGCGACGTCACCGTCCGCGCCCAGGCGCAGGCTCGTGCCGCCGCAGGCCAGGGTGTGCGGGCTGGAGGCCGGGAAGTCGGCGTGCGGTGCGCCGTCGTGGATGCCGTCCGCGCTGCCGTTGTCCCCCGCGGCCGCGGTGACCGTGACACCGAGGGCGGCGGCATCGGCCAGCGCGTCGTCGAACGCCGAGCGCGCCTGCTCCGTCCAGCTGTCCTCCGGCCCGCCCCAGCTGATGCTCACCGCGGCCGGGGTCGGGTCGGCGTGCACGGCGCTGGAGAGGGCGTCGAGGAACCCCCGGTCGGTGTTCGGCGCGAAGTAGACGACGAGGTCGGCACCGGGGGCCATGGCGCCGACGACCTCGATGTCGAGCATCACCTCACCGTCGGCGCCCGACCGGTCCCCGGGAGCGTTGGACCCACCGTCGACGCCCACTGCACTCACGCCCGGGGTGTCCAGGCCGAGGCTCGAGAAGTACGTGTCCAGGTCCTGGGTGCGGAACCCGCCGCCGAGTTCCAGGATCGCGACCGTGGTGCCGGTGCCGTCGTTGTCGGCGGGGAAGTCGTAGACGTCGGCCAGCTGCACCGGCGTGTAGCTCGTGGTGACGGCCTCGGCCCGGGCGAGACGAAAGTGCGCACGGGCCTGCGGCCGGTCGTCGAGACCCAGGACGGCGGTCACCACGCCCGCCAGCTCACTCGGCACGGAGAGTGAGCCCTCGCGCTGACGGTGGCGCACCTCGGCCCCGGACGGTGAGTCACTGGTGACCTCCTGGAGGCCGACGTCGAACAACCGCGTCACGGCGCTCACCGGACCGGACACCGAGACCCGTCGACTGGCCGCGTCCGTCCCCGTCACGACGAGACCCGCACCTTCGAGGAAGGATCGCACGGCCTCCACATCACCGGGATCGGCTCCGAAGCGCCCGCCCAGTTCCTCGCGTCCCAGCGAGCGCGGACCTGCCACCAGCTCCCTCGGCAACTGCTCGCGGCGGCGCAGCACCAGCGTCAGGTCCACGTCGGTCGTGGGATCGAGGGGGGTGACGTCGCGGGCCCGAGGTGCCGCGGCGCGGGAGCTGCCGGCCAGAACGCTGCGGCGAGCGGGATCTGTGTTCTCGTGAGCGCTCATGGCGCAAGCGTGCCACCGGCCTCCGACAGAGTCCCGGGACAGCGAGCCGGTGCTCCCGGCGCCGCGATCAGGTCCCGTACAAGCGCCGGTGCAACTCCTCCGCGTGCCGCTGCAGAGCGAGGACCAGTTCGGCCCGCCGCCGCTCGTCCACGTCGTCCGCCGCGAAGGTCAGGGCGAGGCTGCTCGTCGGCCAGCCACTGCGATCGAGCACCGCGACCGCCACCGACGCGAAACCCACGGTGATCTCACCGTCCTCGGTCGCGTACCCCCGGGAGCGGGTCGCGACGAGTTCCGCACGCAGCCCCGCGTACGTCTGCGTCGCGGAACCGCGCGAGGTGAAGGCCGTCGCGTCGGGGAACAACGCCCGGACCTGTTCGCGGGGCAGAGCCGCGAGCAACGCCCGCCCGGAGGCCGTGAGGTGGCTGGGCAACCGGATCCCCACACCCGTGACCAACGGCGCCCGCCGCGGTGCTCGTTCCTCCACGAGGTAGACGACGTCACGGCCCAGCAGCACGGCGAGGTGCGCGCTCTGCCCGACGCGGTCGACGAGCGCCGCGAGGACGGGACGGCCCAACCGTGTGATGGGCTCCTGGCGCGAGTACCCCGAGCTCAGTTGGAACGCAGCGATTCCCAGCCCGTAGCGGTGAGCCTCGGGAAAGCGCAGGACGAACCCCTCCTCTTCCAGGGCACTCAGCAGGCGGTAGACGCTGGAGCGTGGGAGGTCCAGCGCCCGGGCGAGCGTCGCGGCCGCCACGGGCCCCGGCTGGGCGGCCATGAACGAGAGGATGCGCAGCGCGGCTCCCACCGTCGGCGCAGCTCCTGCGGTCACGTTCCCCCCGGGTGCAACTCCCTCCGCGGGCAGGGTCGCCCGTGGGTGTTGCCCGAGTGTGTCGTGTCCAACACTCTGGACACTTCTCGCTACCCGCCGGCCCTGCCCCACGGTGGTGCGGTGTTGCATGGTTGCCATGACCATTCTCGACGAGGCCCCCGCCCCCTCGACCGCGCAGGTCGTCATCGGGACGGGTGCGATGAGCCCGGCCGACGTCGTGGCGGTCGCCCGCCACGGTGCCCGGGTCACCCTCGACCCCTCCTCCCTGGAGCAGGTCGACATCTCCCGGGCCCGGATCGAGGCGTTGTCCGTGGACGTGGAACCGCATTACGGGATCTCGACGGGTTTCGGTTCCCTCGCGACGACGTTCATCGCACCGCAGGCCCGCACCCGGTTGCAGCGCAGTCTGGTCCGTTCCCACGCGGCCGGTTCCGGCCCCGAGGTCGAGACCGAGGTGGTGCGCGCGCTGATGGTGCTGCGCCTCTCGACCCTGATGACCGGGCGCACCGGAGCCCGGTCCCGCACGGCGCAGGCGTACGCCGACCTGCTCAACGCCCACCTCACGCCCGTCGTCTACGAGTACGGCTCGCTGGGTTGCTCGGGTGACCTCGCGCCGCTGGCCCACTGCGCGCTCGCTGTGATGGGGGAGGGGAGCGTGCGCGACCGCAGCGGGGTGGAACTCTGCGCCGCCGACGGGCTGGCCGCGGCGGGGCTGCACCCCGTGGTCCTCGCCGAGAAGGAGGGCCTCGCCCTCATCAACGGCACCGACGGAATGCTCGGCCATCTCGTCCTCGCCCTCGACACCCTCGACACGCTGCTCGCGAGTGCCGACGTCGCGGCGGCCATGAGCGTCGAGGCGCTGCTGGGCACGGCCGCCGTCTTCGCCGACGACCTGCAGCAGTTGCGCCCGCAGCTCGGCCAGCGCGCGGCCGCGTCGAACATCCGCCGTGTTCTCTCGGGGTCACCGATCGTCGCGAGTCACCAGGGTCCGGAGTGCACGCGCGTCCAGGACGCGTACTCGTTGCGGTGCTCCCCGCAGGTGCACGGTGCGGTGCGCGACACCGCCGGGCACGCGCGGTTGATCGCCGAACGCGAACTCGCGGCCGCGATCGACAATCCCGTCGTGACGCTCGACGGCCGCGTGGAGTCCAACGGCAATTTCCACGGTGCGCCGGTCGCGTACGTGCTGGACTTCCTCGCCATCGCGATCGCCGATCTCGCGTCCATCTCCGAACGCCGCACCGACCGCCTCCTCGATCCGAACCGCAGCCAGGGGTTACCCGCGTTCCTCGCCCATGACGTGGGGGTGGATTCCGGGTTGATGATCGCGCAGTACACCTCGGCCGGGATCGTCTCGGAACTCAAACGCCTCGCCGTCCCCGCCTCGGTCGACTCGATCCCCAGCTCGGCCATGCAGGAGGATCACGTCTCGATGGGCTGGTCCGCCGCGCGCAAACTACGCCGCGGCCTCGAGGGGCTCACCCGGGTGATCGCGATCGAGGTCTTCGCCGCGGCGCGGGCCCTGGACCTGCGGGCCCCGCTGGAACCCGCTGCCGCGACGGGGGCGGTCGTGCGTACCTTGCGCGTCGACGTCCCCGGCCCGGGCCCGGACCGCTACCTCGCGCCCGACATCGAGGCCGTGGTGACCGCCGTGGCGAACGGTTCCGTCCTCGGCGCTGCGATCGGCGTGACCGGGCCCCTCGACTGAACGACTTCTCCCGAGGAACTTCCTCCTAAACGACTTCCTCCCCGAGCCACCCAGGAGAACCACCATGGCCCACGAACCCCGCCCCGTCCGCGCCTCCCGGGGGAATCACCTGCAGGCCCGGAGCTGGCAGACCGAGGCCCCGCTGCGGATGCTGATGAACAACCTCGATCCCGAGGTCGCCGAACGTCCCGACGACCTCGTCGTCTACGGCGGTACCGGCAAGGCGGCCCGTAGCTGGGAGGCCTACGACGCCATCGTCGCCACCCTGGAGACCCTCGCGGACGACGAGACGCTGCTCGTGCAGTCCGGCAAACCCGTGGGCGTGTTCCGCACCCACGAGTGGGCGCCGCGCGTCCTCATCGCGAACTCGAACCTCGTGGGCGACTGGGCGACGTGGCCGGAGTTTCGCAGGCTGGAGCAGGCGGGGCTCACGATGTACGGCCAGATGACGGCCGGTTCCTGGATCTACATCGGCACCCAGGGCATCCTGCAGGGCACCTACGAGACGTTCGCCGCGGTCGCCGACAAGTGCTTCGGCGGAACCCTTGCGGGGACGATCACCCTGACCGGTGGTTGTGGCGGCATGGGTGGCGCGCAACCCCTCGCCGTGACCCTCAACGAGGGGGCCGTCATCGTCGTCGATGTGGACGGGAACCGACTGCGACGACGGGTCGACCACGGCTACCTCGACGAACTCGCGGACTCCGTGGACGACGCCCTCGCCCGCGTGATCGCCGCACGCGACGACCGCCGTGGACTCTCGGTCGGTGTCGTCGGCAACGCCGCGACGGTCTTCACCGACCTGTTGCAGCGCGGTGCCCCCATCGACGTCGTCACCGACCAGACCTCGGCGCACGATCCGCTGAACTACCTGCCCGAGGGGGTGTCGGCGCAGGAATGGCACGAGCTCGCGGCGAGTGACCCGGAGGGTTTCACCGAGCGATCCCGTGCTTCCATGGCCAAGCACGTCGAGGCGATGGTGGGGTTCCAGGACGCCGGTGCCGAGGTGTTCGACTACGGCAACTCGATCCGCCAGGAGGCTCGTCTCGGCGGGTACGACCGCGCGTTCGACTTCCCCGGTTTCGTCCCCGCCTACATCCGCCCGTTGTTCGCCGAGGGCAAGGGCCCGTTTCGCTGGGTGGCGTTGTCGGGTGACCCGAAGGACATCGAGCGCACCGACCGGGCGATCCTCGAACTGTTCCCCGAGGACGAGAAACTCAAGCGGTGGATCACGGCTGCGGGGGAGAAGGTCCACTTCGAGGGCCTGCCCGCGCGCATCTGCTGGCTGGGGTACAAAGAACGTCACCTCGCCGGGTTGAAGTTCAACGAACTCGTCGCCAACGGTGAACTCAGCGCCCCCATCGTCATCGGCCGTGACCACCTGGATTCGGGTTCGGTCGCCTCCCCCTACCGCGAGACGGAGGCGATGGCCGACGGGTCCGACGCCATCGCGGACTGGCCGCTGCTCAACGCCCTGTTGAACACCGCCTCCGGGGCCACCTGGGTGTCGCTGCACCATGGCGGTGGAGTCGGCATCGGCCGGTCCATCCACGCGGGTCAGGTCACCGTCGCCGACGGCACGGAACTCGCCGCGCAGAAACTCGAACGTGTTCTCACCAACGACCCCGGTACCGGGGTGATGCGCCACGTCGACGCCGGTTACGAACGGGCCGCCGAGGTCGCGCGCGAACGCGGTCTGCGGGTCCCGATGTGGGAACAGTGACGGGGCCGCAGCGGCGGAGAAGTGATGACTAGTTTCTGGTGTGAGTCCGGGTGGCTCGACGGTGCTCCCGCCACCGGGGTGCGGGTCGAGTCCCTGGGTGGTCGGATCACCGAGATCACCCGTACCCCGGCCGCCCTCCCCGGTGACCGGACACTTCGTGGCCTGGTGTTCCCGGGTTTCGCGAACGCGCACTCGCACGCGTTCCATCGCGGCCTGCGGGGCCGGACCCACGCGAACGGGGGAACGTTCTGGACCTGGCGCGAGGCGATGTACGCCCTGGCCGCCCGCCTCGACCCGGACTCCTACCGCGACCTCGCGACGGCCGTGTTCACCGAGATGGTGCTGGCCGGCTGGACGGCGGTGGGGGAGTTCCATTACGTCCACCACTCCCGGGACGGAACTCCCTACGGCGATCCGAACGCGATGGCCCTCGCCTTGCGCGACGCGGCCAGCAGCGCGGGGATCCGTCTCGTCCTGCTGGACACCCTCTACCTCAGTTCGGCACCGGGGGAACCACTCCTGGCGGGACAGCACCGTTTCTCCGACGGCTCGGCACGGCAGTGGGCGCAACGCGTCGCCGCGCTGGCGACGGATGAGTTCTTCACCGTCGGCGTCGCCGCGCACTCCGTCCGCGCCGTCGGGCCGCGTGACCTCTCGGTCGTGGCCGAGACGGCGAGGGACCTGGGGGGTCCGGTGCATGTGCACCTCTCCGAACAACCCGCGGAGAACGAGGCCTGCCGGGCCGCGTACGGGTGTACGCCGACGGAACTGCTGGAGCGTGCCGGGGTGCTGGGGCCTGCGCTCACGGTGGTGCACGCCAACCACGTCACCGACGCCGACGTGGCGCTCCTCGGGGCCCGTCAGGTGTCGGTCGCGGCCTGCCCCACCACCGAGACGGATCTCGGGGACGGCGTCGGCCGCACCCGCGAGCTGGCCTCCGCCGGGGCCGTGCTCGCCCTCGGCAGTGACCAGCATGCCGTCCTGGACCCCTTCCTCGAGGCCCGTGGCCTCGAGGGCGGGGCCCGCCTCGGGGCGTTGCGCCGCGGCGTGTTCGACCCCGCGGAGCTCGTCGCTGCGCTCACGACGGGCGGCCATCGCAGCCTCGCCCTCCCCGGTGGCACCCTCGCGGTCGGTCAACCCTGCGACCTCGTCGCCGTCGACACCCGTTCGGTGCGCACCGCCGGTTCCGACCCCGGGCAACTCGTGCTCAGCGCCACGTCGTCGGACGTCACCGACGTCGTGGTGGCGGGAGAGGCCCGGGTCCGCGACCGGGTGCACGCGACCGTGGCGAACCCCGCGGAACTCCTGATCGACACCTTGCAGAGGCTGACATGAGCATCCTGCTTACCGGCATCGCCGAACTGAGCACCAACGATCCCGACCGTGCGGATGCGGACCTGCTGGGGCGCATACCCGCGGCGGCCGTGGTGGTCGACGGGGACCGGATCGCCTGGACCGGCCCCGCCACCCGGGCCCCGGCCGCGGACGAGCGGGTCGACCTCGGGGGTCGTGCCATGTTGCCCGGCTGGGTCGACTCCCACAGCCACCTGGTGTTCGCGGGGGACCGGACGAGCGAGTTCGAGGCCCGGATGGCCGGGTTGCCGTACGCGGCCGGGGGGATCGCGACGACCGTGGCCGCGACCCGTGACGCCGGCGACGACGATCTGCGCGCCGTCCTGCGCCGCCACGTCGACGAGGCGCTCGCCCAGGGCACGACGACCCTGGAGACGAAGACCGGTTACGGGCTCACCCCCGGGCAGGAGCGGCGGGCTGCCGTCCTGGCCGGGGAGTTCGTCGAGGAGGTGACCTGGCTCGGGGCACACATCGTGGCCCCCGGGGTCGAGCCCGACGATTACGTCGCCGAGCTCGTGGGCCCGCAGCTCGACGCCGTCCGCGACCACGTCCGCTGGGCCGATGTGTTCTGCGAGACCGGAGCGTTCGACGAGGAGCAGTCCCGCGCGGTGCTCACCGCCGCCGCTGCGGCCGGGTTGGGGTTGCGGGTGCACGGAAACCAGCTCGGTCCCGGTCCCGGTGTGCGGTTGGCCTGTGAGCTCGGCGCCGCGAGCGTGGACCACTGCAACCACCTCAGCGATGCCGACGTCGACGCCCTCGCCGCGTCCACGACGGTGGCCACGGTCCTACCGGCCTGTGACCTCTCGACCCGCCAACCCCTCGCTCCGGCGCGGCGGTTGCTCGACGCGGGTGCGAGCGTGGCGATCGCGAGCAACTGCAACCCCGGTTCCAGCTACACCACCTCGGTTGCGTTCTGCGTCGCGACGGCGGTGCTTCAGATGCACCTGACGGTCCCCGAGGCCGTCCATGCCGCAACCGCGGGCGGTGCGAAGGCGTTGCGACGCACCGATGTCGGTCGGATCGTCGACGGTGCCCGCGCCGACCTGCACGTCCTCGACGCGCCGTCCGTCACCCACCTCGCCTACCGCCCGGGCGTCCCCCTGACCCACGCCGTCTGGCGCGCCGGTCGCCGCGTGCGCTGATGGGGCGCTGGGTGCCGGGTGTCGGGCCTCAGGTGTCGAGCGCGTTGCGAGCTGCTGCGACGGCTGCCGCGAAGTCCTCGACGGCCACCGCGTCGGCCCGGGTGATCAACCGCATCGGGCGTCCGGCCACGACGACCTCGATCCGGAGCCCTCCACCGAGGCGGTTGTGCCCCCGCAGCGTCACCGCACCGACGCTCGACAACGGCACCGACGCCACCGATTGGGTGCCGACGAGTTGGGGCTGGGTCAGCCACAGCTGCCGCGCGCTCACCGCGAGCGCGCCACCCCCGGAAACTCCGAAGGCCGCCC
>JBPBQU010000190.1:0-8793 GCA_050955085.1 Janthinobacterium lividum
GATGAGGTCGACGTCGCGACGGGGAACCCGACCAGTCGTGCGGCCCTCCAGGAGGCGCCTCTCACGTCGGCGGGACAGGTTCCCGCAGTCGCTGCGCGGGCGACGGCACCTACGGTGCAACGCGTTCCAGCCGCAACCGGCAGCAAGCCTGCACAGTCGAGCAAAATCGCGCTCCCTGGGACCGACGTACAGGCGGGTGACTCTGCTCCGCAGCAAGGACCTGCGCTGGTTCCGGAGACTGCGCTGGTCCGGGAGCCGGGATCGGTTCAAGAGCCTGGGCTGATCCAGGAGTCACTGGTAGCTCCGGAGCCGGGATTGAGCTCAGAGTCGGGGCAAGACGCCGAGGCCGTGAGCCCTCGTGCGCGCGTCACCGACCTCACCGTCCCCGATTCCGTAGCCCTCCCGGAGATCGCGGTGGTACCCGCGAATTTCGCCGCCGCGCGCCCCGTCGCAGTAGCCGGACCAGAAACACCGTCGACCACGCTGGCCACCGCGCCGGTGGTGCAGACGTCAGCGCCGCTGGGTTCCGCAGGACTGCCGTCGGCTCTCGCGACGCCCTCGCCCGCTCAGCCCGTTCCCGTCAGTGCCACCGCGGTGCTCGCTTCCGCCCCTACCGAGCTTGGTACGCCCGAACAGTTGGTCGTGACCCTGCCGGTGACCGAACCGTCCGCGAAGTCGGAGTCGGTCGCCACGGTGGCCGCTGCGCCGCCGGTGCCGGGTGCAGACCCCACCAATGCGCCGCCGTTGCAGGTGGACCGCAAGAGTGGCGACACCACTGCGGACCACCAGCCGGCCCTCGCGAACGCCGAGCAGGCACCCCAGGACCAGGATCCGCAGGTACCCGAGGCGGACGCCGTTGCTGGCGTCGAGATGGTTGAGGTCGACGGATCCGTCGTGGACCAGGCCGACGCATCCGTCGAGGACCAGGCCGACGCATCCGTCGAGGACCAGGCCGTTGCCTCCGTCGAGGACCAGGCCGACGATGGGGTCGAGGACGCTGTCGGGACTACTGCTCCGGCCGACGAGCCGGCCGTGGACGAACCCGCTGAGCAGGTCGCCGCCCCGACCGAGGCTGCGGAGGTGGAACCTGCGGAGGATGAGGCTGCGGTGGACGAGGCTGCGGTGGTGGAACCTGCGGTGGACGAGGCTGCGGTGGTGGAACCTGCGGTGGACGAGGCTGCGGTGGTGGAACCTGCCGTGGACGAGGCTGCGGTGGTGGAACCTGCGGAAGATGAGGCTGCGGAGGATGAGGCTGCGGTGGACGAGACCACCACGGACGCAGGCGCGTCGGAAGACCAGGTTCACGATGAGCCAGCCTGGGCAGGGGATGCCACGTGGGGCGGGGTTCACATCGCGGACCGCCTCCACGCTCTCGACCCCGCTGCGCTCGACCCCGCCGCGTCGGATCAGGCACCGGCCGCAGACCCGGGCGAGGCGCACCCTCAGCCCGGCTCGCCCCATCAGAACTTCGATCACCACAGTGACTCCGCTCGGTCCTGACCGACCTGCTCGAACACCCATCAGGCCCGCGCGATGACATCGTGCGGGCCTGATGCGTTCAGGGTTCAGATGCGTGCACCCGCGTCGGCGGCGAAGTCGTAGACGCCGAGCAGACCGGCCAGCAACGGGAGAATGGCAACGGCGGCCAGGGTTTCCACAACGCCCAGAGTTCGGCGGAGTCGGGGTCCCCTCAGTCTGTCCAGGAGCACGGACGAACGCCGATCTCCGACGAGGTGATCCTGCAGCACCAGGGCGACTGCCCCGGCCATCACCAGTGCGAGCAGAACCCCGAGCCGGCCTCCGGTACCCGCACCCAGCAGGAGAACCACCGCGACGGTTCCCAGGACCGCGCCACCGGCGACGAGTGCGGTTGCGGCGTCGAGGGCGAAGACGGTGTGGCGCGATCGCAGGAGCACGACCACACCCAGTGCAGCGGCTACGCCCACGGCCAGGGCGGATCCGTCGAGCGCGAGCACTACGGCACACGCACCGGTGACGAGGACACAGCCGTCAGTGGCAGCTCCGAGCAGTCGTCGGGTCCGCAATGCCTGCTCGTGCAGTTCTGCCTCCGAGCGTTCACTGGCGGCGGAGATCCACGGCGGCGTACGGGTCACGATCCAGGGCAGGGTCGCGGTGACGACCAGCAGCACGGTCGCGAGCACGGCGGCACTCGCCGTGAGGTCGAGTCCGTGCAGGGGGAGTACGCAGCCGAGGGCGATGGTGGCGCCCATGACACCGGACGCCATCCACCATGCTGCGCGGTGCGGAGCGCAAGCCGCCACGGCCGCCGAACCCACGGCCACCCCGGCGGCAGTCGCGGCAACGTGCGCCACCCCGCCGCCGTTCAACCAGTCCGCGAGGGAGAAGCCGGACAGGGCCCAGCTGGGCAGGGCGGCCAGGGCGGCGGTAGCGCTCGTGCCCTGCGAGGTGGCGCCCGGGGTTCGGTGCAGGACACCGGCAGCGAGCATGCATCCGGTGGCCACCAGGAGGGGGACGGCCGGGCCGCGACCGCTCGCCCAGGCGAGGAAGCCTGCGCCCACGAAAATGATCAGAGCGGCGACCGACAAGGCGTGGGAGGCGCTCATCCGGGTCCAGAGCCCCACGGTCGCCGCACCGTCACCGAGGGCGACGATGGTGTCGTCGATGACGTGCGCGGGTCGGGGAAGTTCTCCGGGGCTCACGTGCAGGACCTCACCGTCGGACAACTCCACGGATCTCAGGGTCGCGTCCGGCGAGAACTCTTCGTGACCAAGGCGGTGTAACCGCCACCCTCGGGGTGGGACCGGCAGCGGTGCGCCCGGGAGGAGTTCACCGGTGAGGTCACCCACGATCTCTGCGGTGGGTCGATCCACCGGCAGTGCGACATCGATGTGCCCCGCCGGCCCGACGACGCGAACGTCCACCCAGGCGTTTTCCTGAGGTTGGTGGTCCTCGCGGAATGCGCCAAGGGGGGACAGTGGTCCGTAGGGCGTGGCAGTGCTCACGTGGTGCATGGTGCTGCACACCGGGTGCCGGAATCCAGCCGACGGACGAGTCGGAGTGAACCGAGCGCGGAAGTCGCCGCAGTGCAGGAGCAGAGAGCAAGAACTGATTTACCCAGCGTGCAGGGATGTGGTCACGCTGGGTGAGTTTCGATCCCATTGTCTCGAATGCCGGCCCCACCCCTCTCTCCATCGAGGACCCGCTCCGCTCCATCGACGAATCGTGTCGCCGTGCCGTGGCAGGATCGGGCGCAGTCGAGTCTGGTCCGCAGACTTCGCCGAAGATCTCCCGGAGGTCGTCCCGCGTGAAGGACACCCAGGTGCGCCGGCCGCCCCGGCGGGCGATGGAACCTCCCGCTGAACGACCTGTGCGGTTGAGCCGTCCCGCGGTCCTGGCCGACGACGCCTCCTCTCGAAACTGGACGTTCGTGCTGTTCCCCGTCCTCGGCAGCGTAGGCATGCTCGTGATCGCGCTGCTCAACCGGAACCCGCTGTACCTGATCGCCGGTGGCGTCTTCGTTCTCGGTTCGATCGGCATGGGAATTGCGATGTTCTTGCAGATGCGGACGCGCTCCAGCGAACAACGCGGTGCCGGTCGTGATCGCTACTTCCGTCACCTCGCCGATGTGCGCCGGCGCAGCTGGGCGGCGGCCGATACGCAGCGCTCCGCCGAACAGGTCCGCCACCCGGAACCCCGTTCACTGCCTGCGATGGCGACAGAGGGGTCGAGGCTGTGGGAGCGTCGCCCGGATGACGCGGACTTCCTGCTGTTGCGGGTCGGTCGTGGATCGGTAGCCGCTCGGTCGCAACTCTCACTGCCTGAACCCGACCCCCACCAGGAGCTCGATCCTGCCGCCCTCACGGCCGCCGAGAACCTCGTCCGGGCCGGCGCGCAGGTCCTCGACGTGCCGGTCGCGCTACCCGTCAGGGGGGGTGTGACGACCATCGTGGGGGAACCCGCCGCGGCTCGGGCGCTGGCGCGTGCATTGCTCGCGCAACTTGCCGTGCTGCACGCCCCAGACGATGTGCGCCTCGCGGCTTGCGTTCCCGCCTCCGGTGAGGCCCGGGCGGCGTGGGACTGGTTGAAGTGGTTACCCCACACCCGTCACCCCGCCACCGAGGGTGCCGCCCCCGAGCTCCTCCTGGTGTCCACGCCGCAGGAGCTCGCCGAACGTCTCGGGTCTGAGCTCGAACGTCGGCGCGTCGTGGCGTCCGGCACGAGTGGTGGTGGTGTTGGTGGTGGATCGTCTGGGGTCGAGGGGCCCGCCCTCGTCGTCGTGGTCGATGACCTGAGCGGAACCAGCGGGCCGGTCAGGGCGGGTGTCGCGCGCGCGGGGGCCCCCGAGGACCCGCTGCTGGATGCGTCGGTGTCGGGAATCGCGCAGGTGCGGTTGGTCCGCACGGTCGCCGACGAACCATCGTCCACGGACGTGTCCCTGCGTCTCGGGTCGGGCTCCCTCGAGGTCGTGGTGCGCCCGCGTCGTGAGGGACCCACACCCGAGGTGACGGCCCTCGCCACGGCCACCGACGTCGTAGCCGATGCCCTGGGGATCGCGGAAGCCGATCTCCTGGCGCGGCGCCTGGCGTCGTTGCGGTTGTCCGCCGACACGGCCGAACGACCACTGGCCGCGGTGAACGGACTGCCAGGGTTGCTCGGCATCGAGGACGTGGGGGAGTTCGATGTAGAGACCGCGTGGCGCCCGCGTCGCGAACGCGACCTGCTCCGGGTACCCCTCGGAGTCGACGCCGACGGCCGCGCGATCGAGCTCGACCTCAAGGAGTCGGCGGCGGGGGGTTACGGCCCGCACGGTCTCGTGGTCGGTGCCACCGGTTCCGGTAAGTCGGAACTGCTCCGGACGCTGGTCACCGGATTGCTGGCGACACATCCCCCCGAGGACCTTGCGATGGTCCTCGTCGACTACAAGGGCGGTGCGACCTTCGCCGGTGTGCGTTCAGCCCCGCACGTCGCGGGGACCATCACGGATCTCGAGGACGACCCCGGGAACGTCCTGCGCATGGCGGAGGCCCTGCGCGGTGAAACGCGACGTCGCGAACGTCTGCTGCGCGACTCGGGAAACCTCACGAGCATCCGGGATCATCGCGCCCGTCGCCTCGCCGGTCATGCTGTGCCGGCCATGCCGCATCTGCTGGTCGTGGTCGACGAGTTCGCCGAACTGCTGGCCCAGGAGCCGGAACTCGTCGATCTGTTCGTGACCATCGGCCGGGTCGGACGCAGCCTCGGGATACACCTGCTGCTGGCCACCCAGCGGCTCGACGAAGGACGACTGCGCGGGTTGGAGAGTCACCTCTCCTACCGCATCGCCCTGCGCACGTTCACCGCAGCCGAGAGTCGCCAGGTCATCGGGACGCCAGCTGCCTACGAACTGCCACCCGTGCCGGGATCCGCTTATCTCAAGGTGGACACCTCAGCGCTGCAGCGTTTCCGGGTCGCCACGGTCTCCGCTCGCTACGAGCACCCGGGTCGAACGGCGCACGCCGTGCTGACGCCCCGCGCCCGACGGCTGCCGGGTTTCGCCGCGTCCGGTGCCGACGCCTGCGCACCGTTGCCCAGCCTCGGCCCGGACCTGCACGCGACCTCGGGCAGCACGGTGCTGGACGTCGTCGTCGACCGGGTCGCCCTCGCCGGCCCACCCGCCCACCAGGTCTGGTCGACACCGTTGCCGCGGCGCGTCGCCGTCGGAACCCTGCTCGGCCCGTTGCGCTCGATCCCCGGGCGCGGCCTCGGGGTGGACGGGCCGGGAGGAACCCTCGCGGCACCGATCGGCATCGTCGACGAACCCGACCTGCAACGGCAGGGTTACCACGTGGTGCGCCTCGACGAGGGTTCCGGCCACCTCGCCGTCGTCGGTGCACCGCAGAGTGGCAAGACCACCGCGTTGCGCAGTCTCGTCCTCGCGTTCGCACTCACGCACACCCCGGCCGAACTGCAGTTCTACTGCCTCGACCTCGGCGGGGGTGGACTTGCGGAACTCGCCGGGTTACCGCACGTCGGCGGGATCGTGGGACGTCATCGCCCCCAACTCGTGCGCCGCGCGGTCACCCAGATCTCGGCGCTGCTCGAGGACCGGGAACGGGCGTTCGCCACCCTCGGCATCGATTCGGCGGCGACCTGGCGAGCTCGGCGACCGAAGGAACACGGCACCGCAGCTGGTGGCGTCCACCCTCGCGGTGTCGTCGACTCCCAGTTTCCTGCCGATACCCCGGGCCCGGTCGACGGTGCCGAGGAACTTCTCGACGCCCAAGGAGACGTCGTGCTCGTGGTCGATTCATGGGCTGCGGTGCGCGCGGACTTCGAGGAGCTGGAACCCGAGATCACCGCGATCGCCCGGCGCGGCCCCGCCGTCGGGGTGCACCTCATCATCGCGACCAACCGCTGGTTCGACATGCGCCCACCGCTCAAGGACGCGATGACCAACCGCATCGAACTGCGCCTCGGTGACACCGCTGACTCGGTGCACGGCCGCCAGCTCGCGCGGGGGATCCCCGCCGGTGTCCCGGGGCGGGCGCTCGTGGACAGTGGCCGTACCGTGCAGTTGGCGATCGCGACCGGTGCCGAACCCGGAGAGCGGGGCCTGAAACCGGTGCCGCTGCCGGAGGTCGTCCGCCGTGTCCGGGAGGCCTGGGGTGGAACCCCGGCGGTCCCGGTGCGAGTGCTACCCGCGTCGGTGAGCCCAGCGGAGCTCGGCGCGGCCCTCGCGCGGCGCCCGCTCCCGGGTCTGCCCATCGGCTTACGCGAGGCCGATCTCGGCCCGTCCGCCCTCGACCTCTACGACGGCGGTGACCCGCACCTAATTGTGCTCGGTGAGGCACGCGCGGGGAAGACGACGGCACTCAGAGCGATCATGGATGCCACCGTTCGCCGCTACAGTCCCGAGGAGCTGCGGATCGTGGTGGTCGACTACCGCCGTGGGTTGCTCGACGCCGTTCCCGAGCCCCACCTCTCGAGGTACTGCGCGTCGGCGCCGGCCGCGGCGGGCGTGCTCGCAGCCCTCTCCGAGCGGCTCGCTGCCCGGTTGCCCGGCGAGGACGTCACGCGACAACAGCTGCGGGAGCGCAGTTGGTGGAGCGGGGCCCGGGCCCTCGTCGTCGTGGACGACCTCGAACTGCTGGCCATGAGCACCACCCACCCACTGACCCCGCTGTTGAGCCTGCTCCCCGTGGCCGCCGACATCGGGCTGCACCTCGTCGTCGCGCAGAACGCAGGCGGTGCGGCTACGGCACTGCTGCAGCCGACCCTGCGCCGGGTCCGCGAAGCGGGGACGTCCGCGTTGTTGCTGTCCGGGCCCCCCGAGGAGGGCAACCTCGTCCATGGGGCGCGCTTCGCGGCACGGCCTCCCGGCCGCGCCCAGCTCGTGACCCGGCGCAGCGGGCGGGCGGGGGATGTCGTCCAGCTCGTCAACCCGGAAGAACCCGTTTGACACCCGCGCCCACGAGGCGGGCGGCCTCGCCCACGATCCGCTCCAGCGGACCGCGGCCGACCCCGGCCCGCCAGGCTGTGGCGACCAGCACGCCCACCATCACGTGAACGGCCAGCAGGGAGAGCGTCTCGGCGGGGTAGGCCGCGAGGGCCAGCACGTGCGCCGTATAGATCGTCAACGGCATCGAGCCGAGAGCCGCGACGGGGACGAGGACGCGGGTCACCGCCGCAGGTAGCAGGCACACGAGACCGATGACGCCCAGCGCCGTGCCCGCGGTGTGCAGCAGGTCGAGCGGGGTCCCGGAGTGCGGGGCGACCACCCCCAGCCACCACGCTGAATCGCTGGGAACGGTCCCGTAGTAGTCCTGCAGGTCGAGGGCGAACGGTCCATACCGTCGGGTCAGGGCGGCGGAGCCGCCGAGGGGGCCGAGCAGCAGTCCGCTGGCGATCCACGACCCGCCGGCCAGTACCGCTCCCGACCCGAGCAGGCGCACGGCAGAGCTTCGTGAGCGCAGATCCATCCTGGACACCGCCAACCCCAGCAGCAGGTAACCCGCCCATCCGATCACGGGGTAGTACCCCGTCAGACTCAGTGTGCGCAGCAGTACGAGCGGATCAACGAGCGAGGCCAGGGTGGGTTGCGTGGTCTCGGGAGGCAGTCCGTAGACACTGCGCAACCACCACCCCGCCATCGGCGCCAACGCCAACCACGAACCGGCCAGGATCCACAGCCGCCGCAGCGGCCACCAGAGGAAGGGGAGCACGACGACGAACGCCACGCCGTAGTACGGAAGGATGATCGCGATCCGGCTGTCCGCACTGACGAGTGCGAGGCCCAGGAGCGCGATGAGCGCTCCACGCACGACGACGCTGCTACGAGCACCGGCCCTCTCCCGGGCCGAGGCGCCGAAACGTCGGGTGGACAACCCCAGGGACAGGCCGGCCAGCACGGCGAAGAGTCCCGACGCCCGTCCGTGCGCCACGTCGTAGAGCACACCCGCCACCCCGGGCGCCTCCGCAGGCAGGATGTGGACGGTCATCATCCCGGCGATCGCCGCCGCCCGCGCGAGGTCCACCCCGGCGATTCGGGCGTGCGAGGCGGTTGTCGTCGCTGACGCTGGTGTTGGGCTGGCCACGAGAGCAGTCTCACGGGTCGCGCTCGCCGGCCGGGTTGGTGGGAGTGCGGTGTCGGCGCAGCCGGAGGCCGGACAGAGCGAGAGCTCGGGGCCGGCCGGGAGCGAGCGAAGCAGCGGGTAAGGGCGCGCCGCCCGGTCGGAGCAGGCATGCCTGGGTACCGTGACGGCATGGCCACCCGGACGAACACGCGCACCTCCACGTCTCGTGGGGGGTCCAAGGGTTCAGCCGGAAAGGGAG
>JBPBQU010000191.1:0-8732 GCA_050955085.1 Janthinobacterium lividum
ACGTCGCGGGCCGGGACAAAGATGGTCTCCGACCGCCTCGCGGCCGGAGTGCGGGAGCTCCTGCGCCCGCAGGTCGCGCGTGCGCTCGACGCGGCCCGTCCCGAGATCCGCGGTCGGGTCCGCGCCCTCGTCGGGCTCTCCGTCGAGGTCGCCGGACTCGAGGCCGCGGTGGGGGAGACCCTCTTGCTGGGCGAACCCGGCAACACCATCCAGGCCGAGGTGGTCGCCGCCGACACCGACGGGCGGGGCAGCCGGTTGCGCTGCCTGCCGCTGGGTCACCTCACGGGTCTCGGCGCCGGCGCCCCCGCCGTCGCCACCCGTCGCCGCGCCGACGCACCCGTCGGAGCGGCCCTGCTCGGCCGGGTCGTCGACGCGCTCGGCAATCCCCTCGACGGTGGTGCACCGCTGCTCACCGCGCCCCGTGCGTCCGTGCACAACACCCCGCCGCCCGCGCTCTCCCGCGCGCGCGTCGACGCCCCCCTCGGCCTCGGGGTGCGGGCGCTGGACACCCTCGTCCCCGCCGGTCGCGGTCAGCGTTTCGGCATCTTCGCCGGCTCCGGCGTCGGCAAGTCCTCGTTGTTGTCGATGATCGCGCGCGGTACCTCCGCCGACGTCTCCGTGCTCGCGCTGGTCGGAGAACGTGGCCGCGAGGTCCGTGAGTTCATCGAGGACGACCTCGGCCCCGAGGGCCTCGCGCGTTCCGTCGTCGTCGTCGCGACCTCCGACGAGGCCCCCGTGCTGCGCCTGCGGGCGTCCCTGACGGCCACCACGATCGCGGAGTCCTTCCGCGACCTCGGTGCGGACGTCGTGCTCATGATGGACTCCCTCACCCGGGTGGCCATGGCGCAGCGCGAGATCGGCCTCTCCGTCGGCGAACCGCCCGCCACCCGGGGTTACCCACCCTCGGTCTTCGCCCTCATGCCGCGGTTGCTGGAACGAGCCGGGCCCGGGGTCACCGGCTCCATCACGGGGATCTACACCGTCCTCGTCGACGGTGACGACCACAACGAACCGATCGCCGACGCGGCCCGGTCCATCCTGGACGGCCACGTCGTGCTCGACCGTCGTCTCGCCACCGCCGGGCATTTCCCGACCATCGACGTCCTGGAATCCGTCTCACGCGTCGCGGGCCGGGTCACCACGCCCGAACAACGTGGCGAGGCCACGGTTCTGCGTCGGATCCTGGCGGCGCATCGCGATGCCAAGGAACTCATCGACGTCGGGGCCTACCAACCCGGTGCGAACCCCGAGGTGGATGCGGCCGTGGCCGGGTTGCCCGCCATCAACGCCTTCCTGCGCCAGGACATCCACGACATCACCCCCGCGCCGCAGGCCTGGGCGCAGTTGTCGCAGCTGATCCGCACCCTGGGAGGTGCCCGATGAGCGCAAAGGCGATCCTCGCGCTGCTGAAACTGCGCAAGGTCCAGCAGGAACAGGCGAAGGTCGACCTCGCCTCGGCCAATGCCGTGCTGCGCAACGAGGCCAAACGCGCCACCCGCGTGCAGCGCGAACTCGGCGACGCCCACCTCAGCGACGAGACGATGGCCGCCTGGACCGCCACCGTCGCCCGTCGCGCCGCGCTCGTCGCCGACCTCGACGCGGCTCGGGCCTACGTTGCCAGCGCCGAGACCGACCTGGGGGAGAAACAGGCCGCCTGGGCCCGCGCCCGGCGCGCCGAGCGCTCCCTGGAACGTGTCGTCGAACGTCACGAGATCGCCCAGGAACAGGCGGCGCTGGCGGCCGACCAGCGCGCACTGGACGACCGCACCGTCGCTGAATTCGCCGCCCGTGCCCGCCGGCGCGCCCAATTGCAGGGAGAGACGCCGTGAGCGGCATCACCGAGGTCCAGTCGCGGATCGCCGACATCGAGGCGCGCATCGCACAGTTCACGGGCTCGGTCGTGGGGCACCCGCTCTCGGCCGCGAAGAACGCCGTCTCGAACGCCTCCGGTGACTTCGCCGACCTGCTCTCGACCACGAGGAACTCGGTCGGCGGCACCGTCACGCGGGGGTTGCGCAGCCTCACGGGCGGTTCGGGTATATCGACCACGGGGGAGCGGTTGCTCGCCGCGGCCAAGAGTTATCTGGGTACCCCCTACAAATGGGGTGGCACCGACCCGGCCACGGGGCTGGATTGCTCCGGGCTGATCCAGACCGCCGCGAAGTCACTGGGTATCGCGATGCCGCGCACCGCAGCACAACAGGCCACGGTCGGCACCGCGGTCGCGAGCCTGGCCGAAGCCAGGGTCGGTGACCTCATCGTGCTCGAGAACGGTCACCACATCGGGATCTACGTCGGGAACGGGCAGATGCTGCACGCCCCGAAGACGGGTGACGTCGTGAAGGTGTCCAAGATCTGGGAGACCCCGATGACCATCCGCCGGCTCGGGGTGAGCGCCGCCACCGCCGCCGCGGGTGTCGGTGTCACCGCCTCCTTGCTCAGCGGTCTGGCGTCCACCTCCGACGTGTCCGCGAGCAGTTACGTGCGACCCGCGTCGCTCACGGCGGTTTCCTCGCGGTCCGCGCCCTACGACGCGGCTTTCACCGCGGCGGAACGCAGATACGCTCTCCCGCCCGGCCTGCTGTCGGCTGTCGCGAAACAGGAGTCGGGGTACGACCCGAGGGCCACGAGCCCGGCCGGTGCGCAGGGCCTCATGCAGTTCATGCCCGCCACCGCGAAGGGCCTGGGTATCGACGCGACGGATCCCGCCCAGGCCATCGACGGCGCCGGGCGGCTGCTTGCCTCGCACCTGAAGACGTTCGGTTCGCTCTCGTTGGCGCTTGCCGCGTACAACGCCGGCCCGGGCAACGTCCGCAAGTACGGTGGGATCCCGCCGTTCCCGGAGACGCAGAACTACGTCAAGAAGATCCTCGGAACCCTTGCCACCTCTGGGAGCGCCGCGTGAACTCGAACCTGATCGTTTCCGCCCTGCCCGTCGCCCCCGCACCCGCGCGCGACTCCGCACGTTCCACGTCTGCCCCTCAGGGGCGGGACAACGGGTCCAGCTTCGCGGACTCCTTCGGGCAGGCCGTCGATCAGCTGCGTCGCGATGCTCGTGAAGCGCGCGACGAGCGAACCGACGCCGGCGATCGCACCGAACGCCGCACCGAGGACCGGACACCTCGCCGCGGATCCGCTGAGGGGCCGGTGCGCAGCGGGTCGGCCGGCTCCGAGCGCATCGCGAGGACAACCGAGCATCATGGCAGCAGGCCCACGGCCAAGACCACCGGCAAGGCGGGTGACAAGACGTCGGATGCGGTTGCGGAGCGTGCCGCCGATGACTCGTCGACAGGGTTGGTGGCGACAGGGTTGGTGGCGACAGGGTTGGTGGCGACAGGGTCGGTGGCGACAAGGTTGATGACGACAAGGTCGGTGCTGACAAGACTGGTGCCGACGAGGTCGGTGCCGAGGGGTCCCGCACCTCTGCGACGATGCCGGTCGACCTCTCGTTGCTCGGGCTGCCCGCAGCCCTGCGTGCTGTGCTGGCCACGGCAACGCCGACTGCTGGTCTGGGCGGGACCGGGCAACGGGTGAGCGGCACGACGGTGGACGCGGGAATCACCCCGGTTGCCCTGCAGTCGGGCACCGCGCCGCAATCGGGTGCCGGGCCGCAGTCGGGTGCCGCGCCGCAGCTGGGTACTGCGCCGCAGTCGGGTATCGCGCCGCAGCCAGGTGCCGCGCCGGGGTCAGGATCCGCAGCGTTGCCTGCCACGACCATCCCCGGGCAGCTGATCTCCACCCGACCCGGTGCCGCGGTGGATGGGTCGACACCGAGCGGGGCATCCGTGGCCTCCCGCTCGCCCGGCTCCCCGGTGCCCGCTGCAGGGGCTGGCGCCACCCCCGCCGAGACGCTCGCGTCGACCGTTCCCGCGTCGACGGTCCCCGCGTCGGTTGTTTCTGCGTCAGTTCTCTCCACGTCGGGGTCGAGCGGGAACACCGTTCCCGGTCTGCGAACCGCGCCCGCAGCGCTCATCACGACGGCGGTCACGAGCCTGCCCGCGAACGTGAGACCGGCTGGCGCCGGGGAGGGGTCCACGTCCGCCCCCACCGCGGTGACTGCGGTTGCCGGTCCCGCGATCGCGGCGACCGTCGTCGCCACCGGCAATCCCGCCTCCGCCGTCGCAGGCACACAGCAAGCGTCCACCTCCGTGGCCGCGACCGATGCGGCCCCCGCGACCCCGACGGCCGCGGTGGCGGCGCCCGCCATGACGGCCGGTGACGCCGGGGGTGGTCAGGACTCCGGGGGACAACCGGGCCGGCCCGCTCAACCGGTGGCGACCGCCGCCGCCACGACCCGCGTGGTCACCGAGGCGTCCTCCGGCGCACCGGTACCAGTGGTGCCGGCCGCCGGTCCGGCTGTGGCGCAGCCCGGCGTCACGCAGACCGCCGCCGCCTCGCGTCCCGTACCGGTGCCTGACACCGACGCGAGCACCGTGCCGGGCACCATGCCCGCTCCGCCGGCCAGCTCGGTCGTCACCGCACCGATCACGTCGAACGTCTCCACCCCGCCGATGCCGCTGCCGTTGACCAACCCGGCCGCGTTCGCGTACGGGATCGCGGGTCGGCTCGGCGAGCTGGCCCCCGAGACCGATGCCCTGCACCGCATGACGATCGAGGTGAACCCGCAGGGACTCGGTCCGGTCAGGGTCACCGCGGAGGTCAGCGGGGGAGCACTGCACGTCTCCCTCGTCGGGGCGTCGGAGGCGGCGCGGCACGCGCTCAGCGCCGCCGTCGGTGATCTGCAGCGTGAGCTCGTCACCTCCAACTTCACCTCGACCTCGATCGACGTGCGCGCTGATTCCGGTGCGACACAACAACGTTTCACCGGTGACTCTCAGTTCGGCGGACGACCCGGACAGGGTCAGAGCCAGCAGTCATCCGGTTCGGAGGGTGGCTACCCGTCCACCCACGCCGGTTCGCTCTTCGCGGCCGACGAGGCCAGAGCCGGTCGTCGCTCGAGCGCCGCCGCGGCCGAAGGGCGCCTCGACCTCCGGGTCTGAAACCTCCTGAAACCTGCAAGGTCAGATTCACCTGCAGGTGGCTGTGAATCCCCCGCCCGGGCTACAGACCCCCATTCGTTCGACCGAAGGACTGGACATGACGATCGATGCGGCCAGTGGCGCAAACCCGTATGCGTCCCTCATCGCCAACTCCGACGTGCTCACGCAGACCACGGCGGCGAAGAACGCGAACAAGACCGACACGAGCGCGGCGGCGGCCAAGACCAAGACGGCGGGCGACAAGGACACGTTCCTCAAGTTGCTGGTGGCCCAGTTGAGGTACCAGGACCCCTCCAAACCGGCGGACTCGACCGCCTTCATCGCCCAGACCGCGCAGTTCTCCTCGCTGGAGACCATGCAGGGGATGGCCGAGAGCTACACCTCGATGCTCGCGGCGCAGAACAAACTGCAGGCGAGTGCCTACGTCGGGCAGACGGTGTCCTACACCGGTAATGACGGCAAGAGCGTCACCGGTGTGGTGAAGTCCGCGTCCTTCGCCACGTCGTCCGCTGGGGGGACCGGTGGTGAACCGGTGCTCAACGTCGACGGCACCAATGTGGTGCTCTCCAAGGTGACCGCCGTCGTCGAACCCGGTGCCGCCACCAGCGCTGCTGCGGCAGCGAGCACCCCGTCCGCGCCTGCTTCCGGCACGACGACTCCTACCGGTGCCGCATCCTCCGGTACCTCGTCCCCGACGCCCTCCACGTCGGCCTGAGCGAGTCCTCCGCTCACCCCTTCCAATTCCCGGCAGCCCCTCGAAAGGTCTGAAGAATGCTCCGTTCCATGTTCTCCGGTGTCAGCGGTCTTCGTGCGCACCAGACGATGATGGACGTCGTCGGCAACAACATCGCCAACGTCAACACCGCTGGTTACAAGAGCAGCAGCGTCGTCTTCGCCGACACGCTGTCCCAGCTCACCAAGGCCGCCGGTGCGCCACAGGGCGGTACGGGTGGTACCAACCCCTCCCAGGTCGGTCTCGGTGTACGGGTCGATGCGATCACCCAGAACATGTCCCAGGGTTCGGCGCAGGCGACCGGTAAGTCGACCGACCTCATGCTGCAGGGTGACGGCATGTTCGCCGTCCAGCAGGGCGACGGAACCTTCTACACCCGCAACGGTTCCCTCACCCTCGACGCGGTGGGTTCGGTCGTCACCAACGACGGCGCCTACGTCATGGGTTGGAAGGCCGGTGCCGACGGCACCATCAACACCAACAGCCAGATCGGCAAGCTCGTCATCCCCTCCGACTCGGTGATGCCGGCCCAGGTCACCACGACCGCGGCCTTCAAGGGCAACATCGACCGCACCTACAAGGTCCCCACCACCGCGGGCCCTGCCGCGGCGGGGGTCATCGACGGCACCCCGGTGACGTCGTCGTTCGTCAGCTACAACGCCCAGGGTGTCGCGGACACGGTCTCGGTCACCTTCACCAACCAGGTGAACTACACACCGGCGACGGCCGCGGTTGTGGGTCCGCCCGCAGTGGCTGCGGTGGACGCGAAGTACGAGCCGACCAACGACTGGAAGGTGTCGGCCAAGGACTCCAACGGCAACGTCGTGGCACTCGACAAGACGACGATCAACTTCGATCCGGCCGGCAAGGCATCGGCCGACAACAACATGACGGCGTCGATCCCGGTGTCCGGGACCAACCCGGCCTACACTGTCGCGCTCGATCTCTCCGGCCTTACCAGTTTCGTCGGCACCACGGGTACCAGCAACGTGAACCCCGTCGCCGACGGCGCCCCCATCGGCACCCTGACCAGTTACGCGTTCGGCACCGACGGTGTCATCACCGGCAACTACTCCAACGGGTACAAGCAGACCCTGGGGCAGATCACCATCGCGACGTTCAACAACGAGGCCGGTCTGCGCAAGGAGGGTAACTCCCTCTACAGCGTGTCCACGAACTCCGGTCAGCCCGTCTACGGCACCGCCGGTTCCGCCGGCCGTGGCGGGATCCTGGCCGGTTCCCTCGAGATGTCCAACGTCGACCTGTCGGCGGAGTTCACCAACCTGATCCTCGCCCAGCGCGGGTTCCAGGCGAACTCGAAGGTCATCACCGCCTCGGACGAGATGTTGCAGGACCTGGTCAACCTCAAGCGCTGACGCTGAACTGTCGAACACCCTCCCGGAGCCATAGCTCCGGGAGGGTGTTTTCGTTGCGGAGGGTGACGATCCCCGGACGATTAGCACGAACGGGTGCAGCTCGCAACCCCCTCTCAGGTCTACCCCGGACACGCCGATGGATGTATAGAACCGGCCCAGGGAAGGGCCCCCGACCCCAGCCCAGGGATGGAAACCTTGATACTCGTGACTCGCCTCAATGGGTCGGTGTTCGCTGTGAACCCCGATCTGATCCAGCGCGTCGACGCGACCCCGGACACGGTCCTCACGCTCGTGGACGGTGCCAAGTTCGTCGTCACCGAACCGTTGGACGTGCTCATCGAACGGGTCATGTCGTTTCGCGCGCGCGTGGTCGCCACCGCGCACTCGCTGGAGGAGACGGGCACCTCCGCTGACGTCCTCGAACTGCCGGCGCATCCCGACGTGCACCTCGAAACCACCCACCAGAACACCACCAGCGACCACACCGGCCGTGACGACGGCGAACTGCCGGCCCCGGTCCCGCTGCACCGCAGGAGGCCGTGACCATGGATTTCGCCACCATCGGCGGTTTGATCATCGCCGTCGCCGCCATCCTGTGGACGCAGAGCCACGAGGGCGGAAGCATCGGCAGCATCCTGCTCCCCGGTCCGCTCGTGCTCGTCTTCATCGGGACCATCGGTGTCGGTCTCATGGGCGGGACGCTCAAGGACGGCCTCGGCGTCATCGGCGTTCTCAAGACCGCGTTCCTCGGCAAACCGAAGAACGCCGGTGAGACGGTCGGCATCATCGTCACGATGGCCGAGCGCGCCCGCCGTGAGGGGTTGCTGGCCCTCGAGGACGCCATCAAGGAGGTCGACGACGAGTTCCTGCGCGAAGGTCTGCAGACGGCCATCGACGGAACCGACCCCGACGAGCTCTACGAGATCCTCACGGCCAAGATCCAGGCCAAGAAGGCCGCCGACAAACAGGCCGGCAAGATCCTCGGTGACATGGGTGGTTACGGCCCCACCATCGGCATCGTCGGTACGGTCATCTCCCTGGTCGTCGTCCTCGAGAACCTCACCGACGCGGCTGCCCTGGGTCCGAAGATCGCCGGTGCGTTCGTCGCCACCCTGTGGGGGGTGGCCAGCGCCAACGTGCTGTGGTTGCCGTTGCAGAGCCGTTACACGCGTCTGATGAACATCGAGGCCGCACAGATGGAACTCGTCGTCGAAGGCATCCTTGCCATCCAGGCCGGTTCCAACCCGCGCTCGGTGGCCAAGAAGCTGGAGAGCCTGCTGCCCCCGGGCACCGCCATTCCGGACAAGAAGGCGGCCTGATGTCCTCCTCGGCGCACAAACGCCGTCCGAAACACGAGGAACACGAGGAGCACGTCAACCATGAACGGTGGTTGGTCTCCTACGCCGACATGCTGACCGTGCTCATGGCGTTGTTCATCGTCCTCTTCGCGCTCAGCCAGGTCGACCAGCTGAAGTTCGCGCAGTTCAAGGCGGGTTTGACGAACGGCAGCGACAGCACGAACCAGGCCCTGCCCGGCAACGAGGGGATCAACGAGGCCGACAACGGCCAGCAGCCGATCGACCTCACCCCACTCACCGCGGGACAACCTCTGCAGCAGAGCCA
>JBPBQU010000192.1:0-8654 GCA_050955085.1 Janthinobacterium lividum
CTCCACGTTGCCGAGAAGCGCCTCCTCGAAGTCGACGTCGGCGAGCGCCGCGCGCAGGACGTCGGGTTCGGCGGTACCGCGGTCGCGGGCCTGCACCACGACGGCCCGTTCCGCCACGAGCATCTCCTGGCGCAGTCTCGTGTAGAGCGCGGACGGTGTCATGCGGTCCGCGAGCGGGCGGCCGAGGCGTTCCCAGGCCGCGTTCGAGCGGGCCTTGGAGCGGGCGTGCAGCGTCTGCAGGACGTGCTCCGGCTCGTCACCCGTGAGGAGTTCCGCCAACCGTCGCTCACCGGCGGTCGCGGCGGCGTCGCCGAGCGCGGCCGCCTGCAGGGCGTCCTCGGCCGGGTCCGGGGCCGGCAGTGCGACCCGGCGTACGAGCCACGGCAGCGTCGAACCCTGGACCAGCAGACTCCCGACGACCACGGTGAACGCGGCCAGCAGCAGCACGTCGCGACCCGGCACGTCCTGGGGCAGGAGTTGTGCCGCCGCGAGGGTGACCACGCCGCGCATCCCCGCCCAGGACACCAGCAGGGTCACCCCGTACGGCCATGCCGAACTCCGCAGCGGAGGGAGCAGCCAGTAGATCCCCGCCGCGGCATGGATGAAGGCGAAGCGCACCGCCACGGTGGCGGCGAACACCCCCAGGCAGACCACCAGGATCCGGCCCGCGCCGAACCCGCTGTCACCGGCGCCGCGTGCGAGTTGCGGGAACTGCAGGCCGATGAGCAGGAACACGGTGTTCTCGAGCAGGAAGGCAACCGTCCGCCAGTTCGTCGTCTCCGCGACGCGGGAGGCGGCCGTCTGCACCCGGGGTGAGACGTGGGCCATCGCCAACCCCGTCACGACCACCGCGAGCACCCCCGAGGCGTGCGCGGCTTCTGCCGGGAGGAACGCGAGGTAGGGGGCGACGAAGGACAACGTCGTGTCGAACACGGGGTTGCGGATGCGGGTGCGCACGGCCGCCAGGACGAGCGCGACGACCCCACCGACCAGCACGGCGAGGGCGACGGAGAGGACGAAATCGCCCACGATCCGCACGGGGGAGAGCGCTGCGGTCAGCGCCGACGTCGCGACGGACAGCGCGATGAGGGCCGACGCGTCGTTGACCAGGCTCTCCTCCTCCAACAACGTCGAGACCCGGCGCGGCAACCCCAGGCGTTGACCGATGGCGCTGGCGGCGACGGCATCCGGCGGTGCGACGACCGCACCGAGGGCCATGCAGGCCGCGAGCGCGACCCCCGGCAACAACAGCGAGGTCACCCAGCCGACGGCGAGGGTGCTCACGACGACGAGCACCACCGAGAGCAACACCGTCGCGGTCCTGTTGCGGCGGAAGTCGACCAGTGAGGTACGGGCCGTGGTCGCGTAGAGCAATGGGGGCAGTAGACCGTTGAGGACCAGTTCGGGTTCGAGCGTCACCTCGGGAACCAGGGGCAGCAGCGAGACGGCCGCCCCGACCACGACGAGCACGAGCGGTGTCGGCCAGCCGAAACGGTCGCAGATCGCGGCGACGACGCTCACGCCGATGGTCAGTGCCACCAGGGCGATCGCGACCTCCACGACCCGGAGCATAGGTGGGCCGCGGGGGCACACCGTGCTCAGGACCAGGGTGGATCAGGGGAGCAGAACGGTGATCCCGGCGGTCGCGGCGTTGCCCACGTCGACCAGCGCCTGCGGGCCGGTGTTGAGGGGAAGCTCACGGGTCACCAGGTGCTGCAACGGATACGACGGGCGCCCGACCAGGTTGAGCAGGCGGGGGTAGTCGTGCGCGGCCATGCCGTGGCTGCCGAGGATCTGCAGCTCCCGGGCGATGACGACGTCCATCGGGACGGCGGGCCGTCCGAGGGTCGCCGGCAGCAACCCGATCTGCACGTGCCGGCCGCGGCGGCGCAGCGAGCGCACCGAGTTCTCGCACGTCACGGACAACCCGACGGCGTCGATCGAGACGTGCGCCCCGCCGTGAGTGAGTTCCTCGATCCGGGCGACGACGTCGGCACCGTCGAGAGTGTGTTCCGCACCGAAGAACCGCGCGAGGTCGCGGGCCGCGGGCGAGGGGTCGCTCGCGACGACGCGGGCCCCGGCCGCGGCGGCGATCGCGATGGCGGACAACCCCACCCCACCGCAGCCGTGCACGGCGACGAACTCACCGGGTTTCACGGCGGCCACGTCGGTGACGGCGCGGAACGCGGTCGCCACCCGGCACCCCAGGGCCGCGGCGTGGACAGCGGAGAACTCCTCGGGGAGGCGGACGAGGTTCACGTCGGCGTGGTCGAGGGCGACGAACTGCGCGAACGAACCCCAGGCCGTGAACCCCGGCTGGGTCTGGCGCCGGCACACCTGCTGCTGGCCGGCGGCGCATTCAGGACAGGTCCCGCAGGCCGTGACGAACGGGGTCGTCACCCGGTCCCCGACCTGCCAACCACGGACGTCGGAACCGACGGCCACCACGGTCCCGGCGAGTTCGTGACCGGGGACGTGCGGCAGGGTCACGTCGTCGTCGTGGCCCTGCCAGGCGTGCCAGTCGCTGCGGCACACCCCGCTTGCCTCGACCGCGACGACCACCCCGTGCGCGGCGGGTGTCGGGTCGGGGACCTCACGGAGGCGGGGGATGGCGCCGAACTCCTCGACGAGGACCGCCTGCACGTCAGCCCTGCGACTGTTCGAGCGGTGGGTCGAGCACGTCGACGAGCGCCGACGCGTCACCCGTGTAGTCACCCGGGGTCAGCAGCGACAATCGTGCCGCCTCACCCTCGGGCAGACCCAGACCGCCGACGAACTCGCGCAGCTTGCCCTGGTCGACCTTGCGACCGCGGGTGAGTTCCTTGAGACGTTCGTAGGGTTCCGGCAACCCGTGCACGCGCATCACGGACTGCACGGCCTCACCCAGCACCTCCCACGTCGCGTCCAGGTCGGCGGCCAGTGCGGCCGGGACGGCGTCGAGGCCGGAGAGGCCGCGGCGGGCGTTTTCGATCGCGAGCAGTGAGTGCCCGAAGGCGACACCGATGTTGCGCTGCATGGAGGAGTCGGTGAGGTCACGCTGCAACCGCGACGTCGTGAGGGTTTCCTCCAGGACGCGGAACAACGCACCGGACATCTCGAGGTTCGCCTCGGCGTTCTCGAAACGGATGGGGTTCACCTTGTGCGGCATGGTCGATGAACCGACGCTGCCCTGCCCGCGGACCTGGGCGAAGTACCCCATCGAGATGTAGGTCCACACGTCGGTGCAGAGGTTGTGCAGTACCCGCCCGAAACGCGCGACGTCGGCGTACAGCTCTGCCTGCCAGTCGTGGGACTCGATCTGCGTCGTGAGCGGGTTCCAGGTCAACCCCAGGGACTCGACGAACGCCTTCGAGACGCCCGGCCAGTCGGTGCCCGGGACGGCCGTCCGGTGCGCCGCGTAGGTGCCCGTCGCCCCGTTGAACTTGCCGAGGAACTCGGCGCGCGAGATCCGGGCCAGTTGACGGCGCAGTCGGTGGGTGAGGACCGCCAGTTCCTTGCCGAGCGTCGTCGGCGTCGCTGGCTGCCCGTGGGTGTGGCTCAGCATCGGCAGGTCACGCAGGTCGCGGGCCATCCCGGCCACGTCGTCGACGAGACCGGTGGCGGCCGGCGACCAGACCAGCTTCACGGCGTCGCGCACCATGAGTGCGTACGAGAGGTTGTTGATGTCCTCGCTCGTGCAGAACAGGTGCACGAGCTCGGCGACGTCGGCCAGTGAGGTGTCCTCCAGGCGACGTTTGATCCAGTACTCGACGGCCTTGACGTCGTGCACGGTGACGCGCTCGATCTCGGCCAGTTCCTCGACCGCCGCCGCGTCGAAGGTCAGTGGGAGGCGGCGCAACAGGGTGATCTCCTCGGCGGTGAGGCGACGCACCCCCGGGACCACGTCGTGGCTGCCGAGGTGGATGAGCCATTCGACCTCGACGTGCACGCGGCGACGGTTCAGCGCGGCCTCGGAGAGATGCTCGGCCAGCGGTGCCACCGAGCGGCGGTAGCGTCCGTCGAGCGGCCCGAGGGCGGGCTCGCCGAGACTCGCGGGCGTCAGGTCGGTGTCGAGGGGGGCAGCCACGTCGGTCACGTGCCTGATGGTCCCACGCCCGGCCCCGCTCGATCCCCGCTCGGCAGTGCGGCAGGACCCGGTGAGCGGTTACTCGATCTTCTGGACCGACGATTCCTTGTGCGCCGCTTCCTTGCCGGACTTGTCGCTCTCGACGATCACCTGCGGGTCGTCCTGCGACGCCCTCCGTTGCTTGTCGTACAACTCGAAGTCCTCGGTCTTGCGCTCGACGACCTTCCCCTCCGTCTCACCCTGCGGGGTCTTCCAGCTGACGTGGTCGCCCTTCTTCACCATGGATCCCAGCCTGCTACCCCTGCCGGGAAGCGCACCTCAGGGCAGGGGTGTGCGCCGCAGCACGGCCATACCCGCCCGGGCCGGGTCGAGGGGAACGGGGGATCGCAGCACTCCGGCACCGCGCGACAGTCGTCCGTCCGTGCGGGGTGTGCAGCGCAACCCGCCGCGTCCCCGCAGCGCCCGGTGGGCGCCGTCGACGACCACCCGGTCCATCCAGGCGCACGGGTTGGCCGGGCGGCCACCGTGGAAGGTGACGGTGCCGGCACGGGTGACCACGTCGAAGTCGTGTCCCCGCAACGGGTCCAGTTCAACACCCCGGATCACGATGTTGCGCCGTGCGAGCAGTGGGTCGGGCACGGCGGGCAGGGTGAGGTCGGCGGCCACCCCCTCCCAGGCCTCGATCGCCAGGAACGTCACCGCGGCGTCCATGTGCGCGGCCTTGCCGAAGAAACGGTCGCCACGGATGCCCTTGCCCGCCACCACGTCGATCTCGTCGAGGTCGTGGGTGGGCACGTCGGCAGCACCGTCGCGGGGACGGCCGAAGTAGGCGTGCTCGGGTGAGACGAGCAGATGCAGGATGTGCAGCGGGTATTCGTGGATCATTGCAGCCCCCTCCACCACAGCCACGTCACAACGCCAGCGCGCGGCGAGCGGCCGCGATGCTCTGGTGCGCGTACCCGCCGCCGAACAGGACGGTGTGCACGAGCAGCGGGTGCAACTGGTGCAGCGGAACCCGTTCGCGCCACCCCGCGGGTGTACCGGCCACCTCGACGTACGCGTTCAGGACGACCTCGAGGTGGGGCAGGCCGAACAGGGCGAGCATCGCGAGGTCGGTCTCCGGGTGGCCCCCGTGCGCAGCCGGGTCGATGAGGACGACCCCGGCGTCGGACCACAGGACATTTCCCGACCACAGGTCACCGTGCAGGCGTGCGGGTGTCGACGCGCCGACGACCAGTGCAGGATCGTCGGCCACCAACCGCTCACAGACGCGTTCGACGGCGGTTGCGTCCAGCGCGTCGAGGGTTCCGGCGTCGCGGGCCGCGCGCAGGTACGGCAGCAGGCGAAACTCGGCGTAGAACGCACCCCAGGTGCTCGGGGGTGCCGTTGTCGGCTGGGTCATGGGCCTGGTCATCGGCAGTGGGAGCGCCGCGATCCAGGCGTCACCCTCGACACCCGGCGGCGGGGCGCCGAACCGCGGTGCCCCGCCGGCATGGGTGGTCGCGAGGTCGCACCCGAACGCCTCGGCCGCCCGGGCACTCGCCCGCACCTCCTCGACGCGGTCGAGTACCAACCCGTCACCGCGCACCTCGCGCACCCCGCAGACGGCGACACCCCCGGCCGCCGCGAGCCAGGCCAACCCCGCAGCCTCGGCCGCGAACGCATCCGCGGGGACTCCGCGCTGCTGTTTCACGAAGGTGTCCGGCATGTCTCCCATGTTCGTGCAGGGTCGCAGGAAACGCGGGGACCTCGGATCTGGGGGCGGGATGGTGGACCTGTGGCCTCCCCGTCAGAAGAGCCGTCCGCCTACCCAGCCGCCATCGACGAATCGCGGAGGTACACACGGCGTCGGGGCCGGGCATCACTGCGCGCGATCGAGCGGGACCGTGGCGGGCGAGGGAAAGACTCGAAGGGCCGCAGCCAGCTTCGCGGCTCGCGTTCGGTCCAGGCCGGGTAGCGGAAACTCCTGGTTGGCGGTGGTGCGCACGCTGCTGTGCGCCTGCCAGGCGCCGGCCACGTACACCTCGCTGGCCGCTGCCCAGGTGACGTGGGTGCGACCCCGTGGCCCGGGTCCCGTACGGATGGTGATGCCGGCCTGCGAGATGGTCGTGCCCACCGACCGCCGACCCGTGCGCCAGATGATCACCGGCGTCAGCAGGAGCAGGAGTGCGGCCACGATGAGGATGAACCGGTCGGGCAGCAGTGCACCTCCGATGAGTTCCACGATGAGCATCAGCAGATACCCGATGAGGGCCACGATTCGTGGGCGTGTCCATCCGCGCACGACGTCATCCGCGCACGACGCAGTCCCCGTCGATGCCGGTGAGGCCGAGGCGGGTGGGAGACGGATCTGAGCTCACTCCGCAGAATCTGCCCGTTGAGATCGTGGGACGCGCTGCCCGCCCGGGCCCGGACCCGGTGCGTTCCGTAGGTTGCTGAACCTTGGACGGAGTGACACCCGCGAGGTGGACCTCGGGCACGACGATGAGAACACCTGGGAGCAACTGACTCGTGGACAGCGATACCGGACCCGACGCAACGAGGCCCGCGGAGAACGAGGCCATCGGGGCCTACTACGACGACTTCGCCCCGCACTACGTGTCGGGGTGGCGTTCCCTGGAGCACTACGGCCCGCTCGTCGCGGACTTCCTGTCGCGCGTCATCACGCCTGAGTGCCGGGTGCTCGACGTGGGGTGCGGCCCGGGGCAGCTGACGAGGAACCTCGCCCCCGACGTCTCCGTCACGGGTATCGACCTGTCACCGCGGATGCTGACGGCCGCGCACACGGGACGGCCCGGTGGCCGCTACGAACTACATGACTTCCACGATGCGCTGCCGGATAGTTGGGGGCGGTTCGATGTCGTCGTCGCCGTGGGGTGTCTGGAGTTCTGTCGTGACCTCACCGCGACGCTGGCGAACCTCGCCGATGCGTGTGCGCCGGGGGCGCGGTTGCTGGTGGGGGTCGTCGAGGACCGCACCGCGCGGGAACCGGGACCGTCTCGGCGCGCGTTCTCCGACGACGGCCTGCCAGGCGTCGACATGCACTCCTACGACGCCACCGCGCAGTTGGAGGCGGTCACGGTCGCGGGATTGTCTCCGTGGTCCTACCGGTTCGTCCCGGCCTGGCGCCACGATGAGTACTCCTATGTCGTGCGGTACGGGCTGTGGGAGCTTCGCAAGGAACTGGCAGCGATGTGACGCGTGGGCGCGCTCACCCTCCGCCGGTCACGGGTCTCCGGGCCTCTTTCGGCCTTCCCGGACCCCATCGGAGTCGCCTGAGGTCGGCGCTGTAACACCCCTGTGGGTGACAACGATGTGGGGGTGGGTCCGGGGGGATCACGCTCGGAGGCCGGGGGGCCTCCGCGGGTGAGCCGGGCCCACCCGGGGGGAAACGCGGTGTCGCGTCTGGTGGCCGGGGGGCTGGCCACCGGACGCAGCACCTGTGGGTCCGTCCTCGGACGTCGACTCCGGCATTCCGCCCCCGCCGCGCCCCGCCCGACCGTGCGTCGCGGTGTGCACACCGCGTGAGTTGCGCGGGTTCTCCACAGCAGGCCGAGATCGCTTCCGGTGCTCCGCCCTGCGTTGCCTACGGTCCGCCACAGGAGCTGGACGAGGTCGGGGGGACATGTGGACGCGGGAATCGCGACGGTCGTGCGCGGGGTGGAGGGGGTGGCTGAACGGGTCCGGACGGCGAGCGCCCGGCTCACCTCGGTGGGTGCGCTGGAGTGGCAGGGAAGCAGTGCGGAGAGGTTCCGCGAACGCCTCACTGAGCTCTGCCGGGGTGCCTCGACGTTCGCGAACCGCTGCGAGGACGCGGCAACGCTCGTGCGGGTGCATGAGTCCGCGGTCGCCGCGATGGCGGTCGCGCCGTGAGCGCCGACCTGCTGGTGGTGCCGGTGAGCGTCGACCCCGACACCCTCGACGCCGCAGCGAGCGGGCTCGCCACCGTGGCTGGTGACCTCGCGCTGGTCGGTGCTGAGCTGGCAACGCTGGCCGCGAACCCGTTCCTGCTGGCCAGCGTCGCGGTGTCGCCGATCTCGGGGTTGCGTGCTGAACGCGCGTTGGGTGAGCTGCTGTTCGGATCGAGTGGTGGTGTCGCGCTCGCGGCGCACACGCTGACCTTGTCGGTGCAGTTGCGCACGGTGTCGTTGCGTTACCGGGTGGGCGAGGCGGCCACTGCGGCCGTCCTCGACCTTGCGCGGCGCGCGGCCGCCGAGGTCCTCGTCCAAGCCGCCCCGACACTGGCCGCAGTGGCCGCGACGGCCGTGGCCGCCGACGTCGCGTACCGGCTGCAGGAAGCCACCGACCGTGTCCTGTCGAGTGCTCTGGACCAGGTCACCACCACGGGTGCGATCGACCTGGACGCTCTCGAACGCAGTGCCGTGACGGAGTTCGGTGCCGTCGACGATCGCGTCTCGGGCGACCTGCGCCAGGTCGCCACCTTCCTCGCCGCGCACCCCGAGCTGGTGCAGGAGCTGGCCGCGAGCACCCCCTACGTGCTGGACGCCGTCGTCGAGCGCGTCCCCGAGCTGGGCCTGGGGTTACAGGTCCTCGCGCCGGACAGTGTGGGGGCGGACGGGCGCGTCGA
>JBPBQU010000193.1:0-8567 GCA_050955085.1 Janthinobacterium lividum
GGTGCAGGGCGAGGACGGTAAGTGGCGCAGCATTGACGCCCGGGTCATGTTCGCCCTTGGGGTGTCGGCCTCGGAGACTTACAACACCGCCATCGAGGATGAGATCAGCCGCCGGCTGGGAGTGCGTTTCGCGTCCCGCTCCCAGGCCGAGGTCGGCAAGCGTGAGGTCCGCGAGATCGCTGGGATCGACGTCCGTTTGAACGGTCGCTTCTCCTCCCGCCGCTCCGTCATCGAGCAACGCTTCCGAGACAAGATGACCACCTACCGCGCCGATCACGGCCATGAGGCGCCCAAGAACGTGCAGCGGCGCCTGGCCCAGGAAGCCACCCTGGAGTCGCGCCCAGATAAGGACGACTTGCGGACCCTGGCCGCTCAACGCGCCGACTGGCTGGCCATCGCCCGCGACGTCCTTGGCGTGAAAACCGATGCTCAGGTGGAGGCCAGCGTGCTGGGCGCGGTGCGTGAGGCCGCGACCGTTAGCTCGCCGGTGGGGGTGCTGGACCCGACCCGGTTGCGGGTGCACGACGTGTTGGAGAACGACGTGTACGGCTTCGTGGGGCTGATCAGCGACTACCGCCGCCCCGAGGTTGCCCCCGTGCACAGCCACGCCGACGGGACGGCGTTGCCGGCCCCCACCAGCGCTCAAATCGCCGAGGTAGTCCTGCGCTCGGTGCAGGAAGAGAACTCCACCTGGACCCGCTGGCACCTTCAGGCCGAGACCGAACGGCGCCTGCGCCGACTGGCCGACGTCACCGGCCCGCTTAGCAACGGAGAACGCTCCCAGCGGGTGCAGGCCATTACCACCCTGGCCCGCGCCGCGTCCATCGAGCTCACCGCGCCCGCGACCGAGACCGCTCGCCCGCAGCAACTAATCCGCGCGGACGGGGAGTCGATTTACACCGTCCACGGCGCGCTGCGCTACTCCTCCACCGAGATCCTCGACGCCGAGGACCGCCTCGTGCGAGCCGCGCGGACGACGGCTCGCGCCCCCATCTCCGAGCGGGCGTTCGAGGCAGCGCTAGGTCTGGCGGCCGCGGAGTCCGGGCGCCCGATCGACGTGCGCCAGGTCGCGTTGGCCCGCTCCTTCGCTACCGACAAGGTCCTGCTGCAGGTCGGTATCGGTCCTGCCGGCACCGGCAAGACCACCTCGATGAAGCTGCTCGTGGACGCCGCGACCATGAGTGGTCGGCGCGTCATCGGCCTGGCCCCCTCGGCCGCCGCGGCCGCGGTGCTCAGCGGTGAGCTGGGCGTGAAGGCCGACACTATCCACAAGCTGATGCACGACCACGTCAACGCCAACCCCAAGGCGATGCAGGTCCAGGACGGAGACATCATCCTCGTCGACGAGGCCGGCATGGCGGGCACGATGCGCCTGGATTGGCTGACGAAGCTGGCCGCCGACAACGGCGCGGTGGTGCGCCTGCTAGGCGACCCCCAGCAGCTCGCGGCCGTGGAGTCCGGGGGTGCCTTGCGTCTGATCGAACAGGAGGTCGGGGCGGTCCGACTGCGCGAGGTCTACCGCTTCCGTGACCCCGCCGAGGCCGCAGCCACCCTGCAAGTCCGCGACGGTAAACCGGAGGCGGTGGCCTTCTACACCGGCGCCGGCCGCGTCGCCGGTGGAGCGTTGGACCCGATGGTCGATGCCATTTACACCGCGTGGCACGCAGACACCCAGCAGGGTGTCTCCTCCCTCATGGTCGCCGCCCGCAACGACGTCGTCGTGCAGCTGTCCAGCCGAGCCCGGGTGGACCGTATCGCCGAGGGTGCGGTGGATGACACCCGCAGCCTGGACCTGCACGATGGCAACGCCGCCTCCCCCGGCGACCACATCGTCACCCGCAAAAACGAGCGCACCCTGCAGCTGCACCACGGCCAGGACTTCGTGAAGAACGGCGACCTATGGAGCGTGCGAGACGTCCACGACGACGGCTCCCTGACCGTTCAGCATCGCGGGCACAACGGCGTCGTGACACTGCCCGCTGACTACGCCGCCCGCCACGTCGAGCTGTCCTACGCCGCGACCATCCACCGCGTGCAGGGCATGACCGTGGACACCTCCCACACCCTGGTGGACTCCCACACCACCCGAGAGAACCTCTACGTCGCCGGCACCCGGGGACGAGAGAGCAACCGCTTCTACACCGTCACAGACCCCACCGTGGACGTCGACGGACACCACCCCCCAGAAGAGCCCCGCACTCCAGAGCAGGTCCTCTACGCAGCCCTCGCAGCAGTCGGGGCCGAGCGTTCCGCCACCGAAACGCTGCGCGATGAGCTCGCGCAGGCGCAGTCCCTGGCGCGACTAATTCCCCAGTACGACGACGCCTTCACCCGCCATGCCAACACCGTCTTCGATCTACGCCAGATCATCACCGACATTGCCTCCCCGGCTCTGGCCACCGCCATCCTGGACGACACCGCCTGGCCGCACCTGGCCCGTGCCGTCGCGGTGCAAGCCGCCGGTCACGACCCCGCGAGCGTGCTGCGCTCGGCCATCGACGATCGCGAGCTCACCACCGCGGAATCGCCCGCTAAGGTCCTCGCCTGGCGCATCACCGGCAAGGGCGGCTACCTCGAGCTGGTCGCGGCCAACGCAGCCCGCGGTGAAGGGCTGCCCTCCTGGGTGAGCAGTCCCCCCGCGCAGACGACGACGGCTGCCGGTGAAGACGTCAGCGAGCTCACCACCTGGCTGCGTCAACGTGGTGAGCTGATCTCCACCCGCATCGACTCCCTCGTCGACGTCGCGGCCGTCGAGCAGCCGGCGTGGTGGCGGGCACTGGGACCAGAACCCTTGGAAGAGCAACGAGCGCGCGAGCATGCCGGCGTCGCTCGCGACGTCGCGGCCTGGCGTGACCAGCACGGCGTCAGTGCCGAGCATGGTCTCGGTGCCAGGCCCAGCACCGAAGGTCCCGATCGGCGGGCCTACGACGCGCTGCAACAGCGGGTCCGGTCCATCGCCGCGCAAGCAACCTCACCTAGCTCCCCTGAGCCCGGAGGACAAGCTGCTCGCGTCGCGCAACGCCAGGTCACAGGTCAGTCGTACGACACCGACTCCCGCCCGGAGCAGCGCCGCGAGGGTCCCCGGCTGTAGTGCCGTCCGATCACACCGCGCTAAGGCTGTCCCAAGACGGGACACCCGGCCTGGCAAGCGAGGTCGACCTCCTTTACAGGATCGGTCGGGACATGCGAACGGCGCAGCGAGGCAAACCTCGCTACGCCGTTGATTCTCGATCGGATCTCGAGGATGGGTCAGTGCTTGGTCAGAGGGTGCGACATCGTCAAGATCGTCTCGCTCCCCGTAGGCAGCCACTCCTGCCCGCGGCGTCGGGCCCGTCGACTGTTGATGCCCCGGGTGACAGCACCGAGGACAACGGCAGCTGCGGCGGCGGCACCGCAGACCAGCCCGGTCCGCGGCTGCAGGAAGGCGGCGGTGAACAACCCCGTCCAGAAGAGCGGACTCAGCAGGAGTGCGACCCAGCCCAGACGGCCAGCCGATCGCAACGAGCGACCGCCCGAGCGCAGTACCAACGACCACGGCATCAGCGTCACCGCACACAAGAGCACCCAGAGCAGCGCCACCCGCAGCCACGGGACGCCGCGGACATCCACTCCTTGAGCGATGAACAGGAGCGTGCCGACAGCGACGAAGACCACGAACAGACCGCGCGCCACAGTGGCGACACGCAACCGCGACAGCAGTCCCATGACGTCGTCCCCCCTCGTGCGGGCCATCGGATGCCCCGCAGCGACGACGGTACTCGTGCTCCTAGGGGCCATGCTCTGGTGAAGCCGTCCTGGGGTCAGGGTGGAGGTTCCCCGGACGCTCACGTCAGCGACCGGCTCTCACGGCCCGTTTCGCGGCGAACGTGCTCCTCGTCGCGGATGGCGGGCCCGTCGTCCGAAGCTACTGGAATGGACTGGCTGCTAGCCATCTCCTCTTGCATCCGGCGTACCTGCCCGTTCTCCTCGGCCAGGCGCTGGCGTGTCTGCTCCACCAGCTGCGTGGGAGTCAGTCCCTCGGTGGCAACCCTCACCGCAGCCTCGGCCTGTCGTGGAGGGAGGATCTCGTCCAGAACATTCCGTCCCGCCTTCAGCGACTCCCCCACCGTGACCAGGTCGAGCAGCGGCTCCGATACTTGCGTGGTGAAGGCTTGCGTCGGTTGCCGGTGGATGTAGTCGTCGACGGTGACAGCATCGACGTAGCGTCCCTGCCGGTGCATCTCTTCGACGGCTTCCCAGGCGCGGGACACGTCAGGATCATGGAAGTCGGCAGGATCCAGAGAACGCACCAGCTGCTCGCGCACGGCCGATGAAGATAGGGCCGCGGCGAGCACTTCACGTTCCTCCCCGGTGTTCAACCGCCGCTCCGGCTCTCGGGTGACTAACTCCGTCTGTGTCGCGTCGCCAGCCTCAGCGCGGACCAGCCCTCTCGGCTCAGTCATCCTCGACTGCAGCAGCCCGACGTCCATCAGCTCTCGTCGGATGCGCTGCTCCACGACCACGAGGCCGTAGGCCGCGACCCGCTCGCGCACGGCATCATCCGCGACAAGGTCCGGACGTGGGTCGACGTCATCCAGTCGGTTGCGGTAGCGATCACGCGCCTGCTCCAGCGCCGTCACCGCCCACGCGGCGCTCAGGTCGTCGGTTTCCAGCCAAGACAACGCTTGAACGGCTTCCGGGTACAGCTCAAGCTCCTGTACCAGCGCCCGCTGAGTGCGCGACACATCTGCGTCGTCGACGTCTTGAAGCGACATGGTGCTCATGCGTCCTCCCCGTCGCGAATCGCTTGCAGACGTGTCCAGGTGGACTGCAGCTGCAGAATCTGAGCATTGTCGACCACCATGGTCCAAAATTCCTCGTCGTCAAGGCATGCCCACCACCGACCTGCGATGCGGACCGGTGAGCCAATGTCGTCGAGCAGACTTACCGCTGCGCCAGCGCCTACATAGCGGGTCACCTGCTCCGTGCTCAACACCTCATCGTCATGAGGCAGGACAGGTACAGGCTGGGTCTGGTGCTCGATGCTGACCCAGGGGGGAGTGGAGCCAGCGGTGGTGTCGGCCTGCTGTTCCCCTGATCCCACTACTTGGGTCGCTCCGGCGGCGAGGAAGCCGGCGAACTGCCCTTCGTTAGTGGTGCTGCCGACACCGAGGGCGGTTTCGTCGTGCTTGGTGGCGGAGCAACCATGGAACACCCGGCGGTACTTCATCCGGTCCACAGACGGCCACAGCCACCTGTCGTGCCAGGCGATCAGGTCAGATGATGGCTGCCGGGCCGTCTTGGAGTAGACAGCCTTCCACGCGACCATCAGCGCAGTGAGTTCTTCCACGGCGATCGAATGGCGAAACCAGCACGGTGGAACGTAGGCGTCCTGTGTTCCCAATCGGTATCGAACAACCAGCCAGTCCACCCATTTGCGCAGCTCGGTGAACAGCTCGCGGCGCTGGTCGACGTCGAGATAGGACCACGCCCACGGTCCACCCGGTGGCGTTGCGTGCACCTGCTCCGCCAGGCTCTCCAGAAGAGTCCTGTGTGCACCGAGCTGCTCTTGAATCTCCTGCAGCGCTGACGCAACGAGCAATGGGTCGAGCGGTTCGATCTCCTCGTCAGCAGCACTACTCATGCTGTGATCCAGCCCTTCGCTGACTCACGGGCCAGGCACCATGCCAGTGCCGTCTCGAACTCCGCAGCGTTGGGCAGCTCCCAATAGGCAGGCAGCTGCACGACGGCCGGGCGCGTACGCCCGTAGATCATCAACGCGAACCCTTCGGGGAGTTCACGAATGTCGTTCTCCGCCATGACGCGCTCACGCTCTAACCGCGTAGACGTGGTGTGCCCGCCTGGGCCGCTGCTGGTGGAGGTGCGGCGGACCCATCGGTCCCCGCACAGCGCGGACAGTTTACGGATCATGGACTCGTCCTTGAGTCCTCCAAGGACGAGGTAGACACCGGCCGAGTCAACGATGGTGCCGGCGTTCTCGCCCCAGCGGTCGCGTAGCTGCGCTTCGGACTGTACGAACGCCCAGGTGACGCGCCCGGCCCCGCCGCCCTCGCTCATCATCGAAGGAAGTCGGGGCAGGACGGCGATGTTCGCCACCTCGTCGAGGACATAGGTCAACCGCGGTGACAGGCGCCCCTCGATCGAGCTGGTCGCCATCCGCCGCGCCGCTTGGTCGATGGACGCCACGAGGGCTGTGGTCAGAGGTCCCGTCGAGGTTTGTTCCCCGCCCTCGCTCATTAGGTACAGAGCGTCGGTGGAGAGCAGGAAAGAGTGGATGTCGAATCCGGTACCTCGGGGAGGACAAAGCAGATCCAGGACACTGGAAAAGGCCACAGGGCCCAGGATGAGGCCGAGGCTCTGGTCGGTGCTCGATACGGTTTCGGGCGATTCACCGCGGCAATATTTCGTCAGGTCAGCCTCCCAGCCTTCTGCGGCGGCTGGATGGTCGCGCAGGATGGAGTAGGGGGCGTCGCTGCGGAAGTCCCGAGACCACTTAACGACGTCACGCATGTTGCCGCCGCTAAGCGCGGCGGCGTGCATCAAGCCGGCGAGAACACGCTTCGCGGCTTCCTCGAAGAAGCCGACGTTCTTCGCCCCGCCGAGGGGGACTGCAGCGACCATCGCACCGGCGCGCTCGGCTGCGACCCGAGGGTCCTCACAACCTGCGACGATGTCCCAACGGGTCAACTCTGGCCAACGAGAAACCTCGTCGAAGTCGATGACGTGGACGCGGCCGACCTCTGAGCGCTGCATGGCCGTGCGACGGAGAACGTCCGGCCGGGTGGACGTCGTGACGACCGGTCCTGGAGCATCCAGCACCAGACGGATGACGATTCGGCTCGTCTTACCACCGCGGGCGGGACCAGCGCAGAGCCCGGTGTCTTCTGCCTTGACGGTGATGGCCTTGCCTCCGAGGTAGGCCAGCGGAGGAGTCACCTCAAGTCCGGCGCGGTGCACGAAGTCCTTTGCCGAAGCCAAGCCGCTGCGGTCCCCGCGACGTGCTGCAACGGCAACGACGGCGATGGTTACCGTCATCACCAGGGGTACGAGGAAAAGGGCTACCGCGACCCAGGCCACCGCGGCGCTGGGAGCGGTGGGACCGGCGTTCGGGTACGCCGCCGCCGGGTCGCCGGCGTGCAGCAGGACCATCGCGATAGTTCGGGGGGCCTCCGAGAGGGATGCGGGCCACATGCCGCCCTCCCCGAGGACAGCACCAGCGACCCCCATACCCAGCAGGACGGTCGCGGCTAGGGCGATGAGGGCTGCGATGCCGGCCAGCGCTGCCACCAGCTGCCACATTTCGGCGCCTACCGCACGATCTGCGCCGCGGTCGGGCCGCGAGTAGGTGGTTTGCGTCTTCATGAGGCCCTCCGAGGGTTTCCGTTGGTCAGCGGTATCAAGAAGCGTCGGGACGACGGATCGAAACGATCTTCTTCTCCCAGCGGCTTACCGGATCGACCCGCACCGTCTCCCCAGTTTGGGGAGCCTGGATCAGGTACGCCTGGCCGTTCACAGTGCCGAGAAACATCCCGACGTGACGAGGATTCGATGCGCTGCCGAGAGAGCCTGCGATGAACAGCAGGTCGCCCGGTTGTGCCAGGGCCAGCGAGCCAACAGCAACACCGGTTGTCTTCTGTGTGATGGTGGTTCGCGGAATAGCCACGCCGGCCGCCGCCCACGCCTTCATCATCAGTCCTGAGCAGTCGTAGCCCTCGGGACCGACCCCGCCCCAGATGTACGGCTTCCCCACCTGCGCCAGAGCGTATGAGACGGCCTGACCGCCTTGCGTGGTCGAGGGGACGACGTACCCGGCGGGTACTCCACCCGCGCCGCCTGCTGGTAGTCCCTCGCCGTCTTCGCCAGCGCAGTCGAACACAAAGACGGCCGGTGTGATCACCGGCGATCCGCCCTGCTGACCGGCGACGGATGTACCGGTCGGCCAGAACCTCTGCACGAGCTCCCCGGCGAGGGTCTCCCAGCGTGCGTACTCTCCCCGTAGATCCTGACGAGGTCGTTGCACTGTGGCTGCGACGTCGGTGAGAGCTCGGCCCTGCCAGTTCTTCACGGCCACGACCTCACGGAGAAACATGAGCGTGGATGCGACGGGATCGACCCGGGTCGGTCCGTAGTGGGCGCGCTGCTGGAAGAGGCCCCGACTGTCGGGACCGGCGGCGTCGCCGTGCGAGACGTTGATAAGGGACGCTTCCTGCAACGACGTGGCGACCGCGATCTCCGCGGCCCGCGAGTTGTAACCGTTGTCGGCGGCAGCCTGCACGATCAGTTGAGCATTGCCCAACTGCTCGGAGGTGAGTTTGACGCCAGCTACCTGTTCCGCCGGGCCGCCCTGGGCGCAAGTAGCGTGTGTCTGTTGATTGAGGATCGCGGACACGCTCACGCCAATGAATGCACCACCGACAACGACTGGTGAGAGGGCCAGCACCCCGGCGCAGGCCAGAACCGCGATCCTCTTTGTCGCCGACACGGTCAGCCGCCGATCTCCTCGTTGGTGTTTGTGATGACCTCTTCGAGGGGCGTCAGTAGAGCTTCCACCTTGAAGATGCGGTCAC
>JBPBQU010000194.1:0-8482 GCA_050955085.1 Janthinobacterium lividum
CCTTCGTCTCGATCCCCCGATCCCACGGTCCAGGCCCGGGAACTCGCGACGCGGCAATTGCGGACGTCGGGGATCCTTCCCCGGCGCTCTCTCGAGGAGGTGCTCGCGGATTTCGACGTCCAGCCCGCGCAACAGCACGACGAGTTCGACGCAACCGATGACGACGACGTTCACGACGCAGCACGGCAATCAGCAGTTCGGCGTCGGGTCGCTGAGAGCGAGATCCGGCGCCGGTTGGCGGACCGAGTACCTCCCGTGCTCCGGGCTGCCCGCTCGAGGGTGGGGCGATCAGCGGCGTTGGGTGCCCTTGCGGTGGGATTTCTCGTCGTCGTGGTCCTGGGGGTCATGGCCTGGCGTTCCTGGCCCGCACGATCATCAACGGTCGAGAGTTCGATCGCGGGTTCGGCTGTGGCGCAGCGGGTCAGCACCACGCCAGCTTCCACGCCAGCTTCGATGCCCGCTCCGACGGCGTCCGGTGAACCGGTCCCGGTCTCGGCATCCAGTTCCACCACCCCGGTCGTGGTGCACGTGGCGGGGCACGTCGTCTCACCGGGTCTGGTGACCCTCTCCGCGGGGAGTCGGGTCGCCGACGCGGTGGCGGCTGCGGGTGGGCCGGCACCCGACGCAGACCTGAACGCGCTGAACCTCGCCCGGCTTCTCGTCGACGGGGACCAGGTCGTGGTCCCCGCGCCCGGAGAACTGTTCCCACCCGCCCCGGTTGCCCCGGCGGGCGCTTCGGTAGCGCCGGACAGCGGGCCGGTGGACCTCAATTCCGCGACCGTTGAGGAGTTGGACGCGTTGCCCGGGGTCGGGGAGGTCCTGGCGGGACGGATCGTCGCGTTCCGCACGGAGAACGGTCCGTTCTCCGCCGTCGAGGACCTGGGGGAGGTGCAGGGGATCGGACCCAAGGTGCTGGAGGGGTTGCGTGACCTCGTCCGGGTGTGAGTGAGGCCCCGTTCATTCGCCCGGCACCACCGCTCGACCTGCGGCTGGCCGCGACGGCGGTGTGCGCCTGGGCAGTGGCGTTCGGGGCCGTGTCGCACCCGGCAGTCCTGCCCGTGCTGCTGGGGGTCACAGCATTCGCCCTGGTGTCGGCGGTGAGCCTGTTGCTGGTGCGGGGGAGCGGGTCACGGTTCGTGCTGGTCCTCGTGGGTGTGGTGCTCGTGCTGGTCTCCACCTCGCTGCAGCACACCCGTGCGCAGGACGGCGGTCTCGACGAATGGGCGCGGCAACGAGTCACCGTCTCCGCGGACGCGGTCGTCCGCACGGACCCGCGCACCATCGCGCCGATCCGGGCCGGTGGCGCGGCCCGCGTCGTCGTCGACGTCGAACTGCACGAACTCCGCGCGCGGGGGGTGGCGCGGGAGGTGGCGGCACCGGTGACCGTGTTCGCCGACGCCGCGACGTGGGGTGCACCGGTCCACGGCACCCTGGTCCGGGTGTCGGGTCGGTTGGCCCCGGCCGACCCCGGGGACCGCTCGGTCGCCCTGCTCCTCGTCGAGTCGAGGCCGGAGGTGGTGCGGGGTGGTGGTCGGGTGCAGGCCGCAGCCGAGCGACTGCGGGTGGGGTTGCGGGCCGCGAGCAGCGGATTGCCGGCGGACGCCCGGGGTCTGCTGCCCGGCCTCGTCGTGGGGGACACCTCGCAACTGCCGAGCGACCTCGAGGACGACATGAAGGCCGTCGGCCTGACCCACCTGACGGCGGTGAGCGGTTCGAACACCACGCTCGTGGTGGGTGTCCTCGTCGTCGCGGCGTCGTGGCTGGGTTTCGGGCGACGCTCCCGGCTGGTGGTCGCGGGCGTCGGGTTGGCAGGTTTCGTGGTGCTGGCGCGTCCGGAACCGAGCGTGCTGCGGGCCGCAGTGATGGGTGGGGTGGGTCTGTCGGGGTTGTTCGCGGGGCGCGCCACGCGCGGGGTCCCGGTGCTCTCGGGTGCGGTGCTGATCCTGCTCGTTCACGATCCGTGGCTGGCGCGGGAATTCGGTTTCATCCTCTCGGTGCTCGCGACGGCGGGGTTGTTGCTGTTCGCCTCGGCGTGGGCGCAACGACTGCAGGACGCCGGGGTTCCTCGGCCGGTGGCGCTGGCCCTCACCGTTCCCACTGCGGCGCAGGTGGTGTGCGGCCCCGTCCTGGTGCTCCTGCAACCGTCGGTGAATCTCGTGTCGATCCCGGCCAACGTGATCGTGGCCCCGGCCGTGGCGCCTGCGACCGTACTCGGGTTGGCGGCGACGCTGGTGTCCCCGGTGTGGCCGTTCGGGGCAACCCTCCTGGCGTGGCCGGCGGGCCTCGCCGCGTGGTGGATCACCGCGGTCGCGCGGGTCGGTGCCGATCTCCCCACGTCGGTGGCGGTCCCCGCGGGCGCCACCGGCGCCGTCGTGGTCGGGATCTGCACGATCCTCCTGGTGTCTGCCGTGGTTGCCGTCCTGCGGTTGCGCCACGTCGGCGAGAAGCGACGTCGGTGGCCGGCGCTCGCGTCGGTGTTCGTACTCCTCGCGGTCCTGCTGGTGCGGTGTGCGCCCGGGTGGGGTGGGCCGTCGGGTCCGTGGCCGGCGATCGACTGGCGTGTCGTGGGGTGCGACGTCGGGCAGGGTGACGCGGTGGTGCTGCGGTCGGGGCCGACGTCGGCGGTCTTGGTGGACGCGGGCCCGGACGACGAACTCGTGGACGGTTGCCTGGACCGGTTGGGGATCCGGCGCCTCGACGCGATCGTGCTGACGCACTTCCACGCCGATCACGTCGACGGTCTGGAGGGTGCCGTCCGGGGTCGGGAGGTGGGCGCGGTGTGGGTGTCCCCCCTGGCCGTGGAACCCGCGGCCCGCCGGGTCCGGCACACGGTGCAGGAGGCGGGTGCACACCTGCTGGTCGTCTCGGCGGGGATGACCGGGTCCGCAGGAGAGGTCTCCTGGTCGGTGCTGGCCCCGACCGCTCGGGTCGCGGCCACGGTGGCGCCGGATTCCTCCGAGGTCAACGACTCCAGCGTCGCCCTGCTCGCGGAGGTAGCGGGGATCCGGGTGCTGCTCGCGGGTGACCTGGAACGGGGAGGCCAGGCGCGGGTGCTCGCCGGGGTCGCGGACTGGCCCGGCGGCCCGATCGTGGACGTGGTGAAGGTGGCCCACCACGGGTCCTCCAACCAGGATGCGCAGTTCTACTCGACGCTCCGCCCACGGGTCGCGCTCATCGAGGTCGGTGCGGCCAACGACTACGGCCACCCCGCCGCGCCGACGCTGGCGCTCCTCGCTGCGAGCGGTGCGCGGACGCTGCGCACGGACCGGGACGGGGACCTCGCGGTCGCGGGGACGCCAGCGCAGTTGCGTACCCTCGTCCGCGGTTCGGACCCCCGCGACGCCGAGCGGCGCAACCGTTACGGCGTTGGATGAGTCCCTCGGAGAGACTTCACCCGGTCACTGCCGCCCACCCCGAACCCGACCCTGGAGACACCCGATGAGCACCGTTCTGCTGCGCAACGTCCGCCTCGGCGTTGGACGGGAGCCAGCCGACGTCCTCCTGCGTGGGGGGAGGGTCGCGGCCATCGCCACGGACCTCGGTCGCGGTGCCCCGGGTCTCAGCGTCGAGGACATGGCCGGGGTGGAGGTCCTCGAGACCGACGGGTCGGTGCTGCTCCCCGGCCTCGTCGACGCCCACGTGCACCTCAGTCAGTGGGCCGCGGTGCGTCGGCGCATCGACGTGCGGAGCGCGTCCTCGTCCGCCGAGGTCGTCTCGTTGCTCGGGGACAACGCCCCAGCGGGAGACGACCTGGTCCTCGGCCACGGTTTCCGGGATGCGTTGTGGACGCTCCCCGCCCACCGCGACCTGCTGGACGCCCGGTTCCCGGCCCGGCCCGTCGTGGTGGTCAGTGCCGACCTGCACGCGGTGTGGCTGAACTCCGCAGCCGCCCGCGAATTCGGTGTCGGTGGGCTGGGTGTCGGTGGGCTCGGTGTTGGTGAGCTGGGTGTTGGTGAGCTGGGTGTGGGTGACTTCAGCGGCGTCCTGCGCGAACGCGCTGCCATGGAACTGACGGCCCGGGCCGGTGACGTGGGAGACGCCACTCTGGACGCGTGGATCCTCGAGGCCACCCGGGCCGCGGCCGCCCGCGGGGTCACCTCGATCGTGGACCTCGAGTACGCACCGATCTCGGCGTGGGCCCGTCGTGAGCGCCCCGCGGTGCGGGTCGCGGCCGGGGTCTGGCCGGATTGGATCGAGGCCGCGATCACGGACGGGCTCGTCTCGGGTGTCCCGGTCCCCGGTGCGGACGAGCGGGTACGGGTCGGGCCGCTGAAACTCCTCGTGGACGGTTCGCTGGGAACCCGGACGGCGTTCTGCCAGGAGGCGTACCCGTCGGGTGGCAACGGGATCCTGCGGATCCTGCACACCGAGTTGGAACCCGCGCTGCGACGCGCCACCGCCCACGGGTTCGACGTCGCGGTGCACGCGATCGGTGACGCCGCGGTCCGGGTCGCGCTCGACGGGTTCGCGGCCGTCGGCTGCACGGGGACGTTGGAACACGCCCAGCAGGTCGCCGACGAGGACCTTCCCCGCTTCGCCGAGCTCGGGGTGGTGGCCAGCATCCAACCCCGCCACGCCGTCGATGACCGGGACGCGGTCGACCTGCACTGGGCCGGAGGTGCGGACCGGGCGTTCCCCTACGCGGCGCTGCACGCGGCCGGGGTGCAACTGCGGTTGGGTTCCGATGCGCCGGTCGCCGCGCTCGACCCGTGGGACGCGATCGCCAGTGCCGTGCACCGCTCCGCCGACGCGCGTCCCCCGTGGCACCCCGAACAGCAGCTGCCGCTCGACGTGGCCCTCACCGCCTCCAGTGGCGGCCGCGGTGTCGTGCGGGTCGCCGACGTGGCCGATCTCGTGCTCGTCGCCGAACACCCTGCCGAGGTCCTCGCCCGCGGTGGGCCGGCGGCCTTGCGTGCGACCGAGGTGCTGGCCACCCTCGTCGGTGGCGAGTTCACCCACCGCGGCGCGTTCTGACGCGCCGCGACACCCCACACTGGCGGGGTGGCAGCCAAGCGCAGCGCGGGAATCCTGCTGTACCGCTTCGACGCGGCCGGTGGCTGCGAGGTCCTGCTCGCTCACATGGGTGGGCCGTTGTGGGCCCGCAAGGACGAGCGCGCCTGGTCGATCCCCAAGGGCGAGCCCGAGGACGGTGAGGACCTCCTCGACACCGCCCGGCGCGAGTTCGAGGAGGAGCTCGGGTCTGCGGTGCCGGCCGGTGAGTTCATCGCACTGGGTGAGGTGCGCCAATCCGGTGGGAAGGTCGTCACCCTCTGGGCCGCCCACGGTGACCTGGACGCGGCCGCGATCCGCAGTGGGACCTTCTCGATGCAGTGGCCACCCCGATCCGGTCGCCAGCAGGAGTTCCCCGAGGTCGACCGGGCGGCCTGGTTCGACCTCGAGACGGCGTCCAGCAAGCTCGTCGCGGGTCAGGTGGTGGCCCTGCAGCGGTTGGCCGAGCACCTCGACCCGAGCTGAGCACCCGAGGTCGGGCAGGCCGGCGACGGGGTGCCCCGGGGTGTCCGCACCGCGTGTCACCCTGAGGCCGTGCCTGCCAAGTCCACCGCCGCCCGCCCCGCGACGAAGGCGGCGAAGACCTCCGCGGCCGAGACGGTGCAGCCGCACGATCTGGCCCCGGCGACCGTGGTCCTGCTGGCCGGTGCGGAGGACCACCTCGCCGACCGGGCGATGGGGGCGTTGCTCGCCCGGATGCGCCAGCTCGACCCGGTTTTCGAGCGCACCGACGCCTCCGCGGCCGGTTACCAGAAAGGTCAGCTCGCGACGTGGACGTCACCCTCGTTGTTCGACGAACGCTCGCTGGTGCTGCTGGAGGGGGTGGAGGCCGCCAACGAGGCCTTCGTCGAGGACCTGCTCGACTACCTGGGTGCTCCGGTGGAGACCGTCGTGCTCGTCGTGCGTCACCGCGGCGGCAACCGGGCCAAGAAGGTGCTCGACGCCGCCCGGGCGACCCCGGGGGCCGTGGAGGTCGCCTGCCTGCCGCTGAAGCGGGACCAGGAGAAGGTCGACTTCGTGATCGGCGACGTGCGTCGTGCCCGGCGCCGCATCGACGTCGAGGCGGCGCGCAACCTCGTCGCCGCCCTGGGCAGCGACCTGGCGGAGCTGGCCGCCGCGGTGGATCAGCTCGTGACGGACACCGAGGGCACCATCACGGAGGAGGACGTCCACCGCTACCACGGGGGCCGTCGGGAGGCCACGGGTTTCGAGGTCGCGGACGCGGCCATCGAGGGTCGGACGGGTCAGGCGCTGCTGCTGGTGCGACACGCCGCTGCGACGGGCGTCCCGGCCGTCGTGGTGGTGGCGGCACTGGCCTCGCGGTTGCGAACGCTGGCGAAGGTGGCCGCGGCGGGACGGGGACGATCGGGCGACGTCGCCCGCGACCTGGGCATGGCCCCCTGGCTCGTCGACCGGGCCCGTCGTGACCTGCAGAACCTCTCACCCGAACCGCTGGCGGAGGCGATCCTGGCCGTCGCCGCGGCCGACCACGCCGTCAAGGGCGGCGGGGAGGACGGCCAGCATGCGCTGGAGCGGGCGGTGCGGGTCGTGGCCGAGGCGCGGGAGCGCTGACCCCGGGACGGGGCCTTCTGGGACGGGGCCTTCTGGGAGGGGGCCTTTCGGGGGTGTCTTCCGCCGCTGCCCCCCGGCGGTGGCGTTCCGCGGTGGCCTGCGGCGCTGAACGCCGACAGGGCCGGCCTCCCCGTTGGGGAGACCGACCCTGTCGTGACGTCCGGCGAACCGGAGGATCAGACCTTGGCGGCGGTCTTGGCGATGGCCGACTTGCGGTTCGCCGCCTGGTTCTTGTGGATGACGCCCTTGCTCACGGCCTTGTCGAGCTTCCTGCTGGCGTGCGCGAGGGCGGCCTTGGCCTTCTCGGCGTCGCCGGCCGCGAGCGCCTCCCGGAAACCGCGGATCGCGGTTCGCAGCTCGGACTTGACGGCCTTGTTGCGCAGGCGCGCCTTCTCGTTGGTGAGGATGCGCTTCTTCTGCGACTTGATGTTCGCCACGTGTTCCGTCTTCCTGTCGAACTGATCGGTGCCAGAGGGCGATCCGGCCGCTGGGACTCCGGCGTGGGGCACCGGGAGCGACTGCGGAGGACCGTGACCTCCGCACGAGCGAAGGCGTCATTGAGGGTACCAGCGCGCCGCCGCTACGTCCGCCATCCGTCCCGACGCCGCCTGCCGACGCCGCCTGCGGGGAGGCGCGACACGCGCCGCGACGCGCCCGTAACTCGCACGACATCTCGACTCCCCTATGTTGCCGCGCATGAGCGACGTCTTCGAGGGGTACCGGGACTCGCCGGTGGGCGCGGCCGCCGACCGCGCTGTCGACGAGATGCTCGACGTGAACGGTGCGCCGCGTCCGGAGTGGGCCGCGCTTTTCGCCACCCTGCAGGACATCCCCGTCACCGAGCTGCGCGCGCGGGCGGACCAGCTGGCCAGCACCTTCCTCGACCGGGGGGTGACCTTCGACTACGCGGGGGAGGAACGGCCCTTCCCCCTCGACGTCGTCCCCCGCATCATCGAGGCGCAGCAGTGGGCCCGCGTCGAACGAGGAGTGGCGCAGCGCGTGCGGGTGCTGGAGGCGTTCCTGGCCGACGTCTACGGGCCCATGCGCGCCGTGCAGGACGGGGTGATCCCGCGCAAGGTGATCACCTCCTCCAGTCACTTCCACCGCCCTGCGGTGGGTATCGAACCGGGCGGCGGGGTGCGGATCCACGTGGCCGGCATCGACCTGGTGCGGGACGAGGCGGGTGACTTCCGCGTCCTGGAGGACAACGTCCGGGTTCCCTCCGGGGTCAGCTACGTCCTGGAGAACCGCCAGGCCCTCACGCAGGTGCTCCCCGAGGCGCTGCAGGCCCACCGCGTCCAGCCCGTCGCCGACTACCCGCGCAACCTGCTCAACGCCCTGCGGGCGGCGGCTCCCGCGGGGGTCGACGATCCGACCGTCGTGGTGCTCACCCCGGGTGTCTACAACTCCGCCTACTTCGAGCATTCCCTGCTGGCCCGCACGATGGGCGTCGAGCTCGTCGAGGGCCGTGACCTGGTGTGCCGCGGCAACCGGCTCTTCATGCGCACGACAGCCGGGGACCGCCGCGTCGACGTCGTCTACCGCCGCGTCGACGACGACTTCCTCGACCCGCTGCACTTCCGTCGCGACTCCGTGCTGGGGGCGGCGGGCATCCTCAACGCGGCCCGGGCCGGCGGGGTGAGCATCGCCAACGCCGTCGGCAACGGGGTCGCCGACGACAAGCTCGTCTACACCTACGTCCCCGACCTCACGAAGTACTACCTCGGGGAGGAGCTCATCCTCGGCAACGTCCCGACCTACCGGCTGGAGATCCCCGCCGAACGTGAGGAGGCGCTCGACCGCCTCGCCGAACTGGTCGTGAAGCCCGTCGACGGTTCCGGGGGCAAGGGCCTCGTGGTCTGCCCGGATGCGACGCCGGCGGAGATCGAGGAACTGCGCG
>JBPBQU010000195.1:0-8131 GCA_050955085.1 Janthinobacterium lividum
CACGCCCGAGGTGGTCGCCTCGTCATGCAGGTCATGCACGGCGGTCGGGCCTCGCACACCGAGATCACCAAGACGGAGCGCATCGTCGCCCCGAGCGCCATCGCGATCCAGGGCGAGGTCCACACCCCGACCGGCAAGGCGCCCTACCCGGTGCCCCATGCGCTGAGCACCGCAGAGATCGCCGCCGTCGTCGACGACTTCGTGGCCGGTTCCCGCCGGGCGATCGAGGCCGGCCTCGACGGGGTCGAGCTCCACGGCGCCAACGGTTACCTCCTGCACGCCTTCCTGGCCCCGGGGTCTAACCACCGCGACGACAGCTACGGCGGGTCGCCCGAGAACCGGGTGCGCCTGAGCGTCGAGGTCGTGACGGCCGTGGCCGCCGCGATCGGCGCCGGTCGTGTCGGCATCCGGATCTCCCCGCAGCACAACATCCAGGACGCCTTCGAGACGGACGCCGCCGACGTCGAAGCGACTTACGGCCTGCTCATGGACGCGCTGCGCCCCCTCGGGCTCGCCTACCTGAGCGTCCTGCACCCCGATCCGGCGGGGGACTTCATCCAGGGGCTGCGCAAGCGTTTCGAGGGTCCGTTGATGGCCAACAGCGGGTTCGGCGTCGTGACGTCGCGGCGTGACGCCGTCGACCTCGTCGCCGACGGTGTCGCGGACTGCGTCGCCGTGGGCCGCATGATCATTGCGAACCCCGACCTCGTCGAGCGTTGGCAGGGCAACCACCCCGAGAACGAGCTCGACCAGGCGACGGTCTACTCCGACGGTGTCGAGGGGTACAACGACTACCCGTTCCTGACTAACCGTTCCTGACAACCCGTTCCTGACCACTTCCCGGGTGGCACCCGCACCCACCGTCGGGTGCCACCCTCAGTCGGAGCACTAGGTTCGCGATGTGCCGGAACTGCCCGAGGTCGAGTCCGCCCGCCAAGTCATCGAGCAGGGCGGGTTGTCGCGGACGATCGCCGACGTCGACGACCGCGACAGCTACGAGTGCCGACCGCACGCGCCCGGCGACATCCGCCGGGCCCTGGTGGGACGCACGCTGACCGCTGCCCACCGGCGCGGCAAGTCGATGTGGTGCGACACCTCCGACAGCGGCCCCGCGCTGGGCGTCCACCTGGGCATGAGCGGGCGCATCCTCATCAGCCCGCCCACCCGTGATGACGGGAAGGGTGCGGGGGAACCCCTCGTGGGTGGTGACTACGCCGGACCATCGTCGAACCCGGCGACGGTGAAGGAGGAGTGGTTCCGGTTCACGCTGACCTTCGAGGACGGCGGGCAGCTGCGGTTGTTCGACAAGCGGCGGTTGGGACGGGTCCGTCTCGACCCCGACCTGGACGCCCTCGGTCCCGACGCGGAGGAGATCGGCCGCGACGAGTTCCGCGATCGCGTCGGCCGCGGCACGGCCCCGCTGAAGGCCCGCCTCCTCGACCAGTCGGTGCTGGCGGGAATCGGGAACCTCCTGGCCGACGAGGTGCTGTGGCGCAGCCGGATCAGCCCCCGGCAACCGGCCGGGGAACTGCACGTCGAGGACCTCGACGGGTTGCGCCGGGAACTGCGTGCGGCGATCCGGCACGCCGTCCGCCACGGTGGCGTGCACACCGGAGAGGTGATCCCGCACCGTAAGGCAGGGGCTCATTGCCCTCGGTGCGGAGCGGAGATGGTCCACGCCACCGTCGGTGGCCGCACCACCTGGTGGTGCTCCGCGGAACAGGGGTGAGCACCGGCAGGCCAGCCCCGTGAGCCGCGAACCGACCCCCCACGGCCGGTACCCGTCCCCCACGATGGACCCGTGCTGCACCTCCGCATCGTCTGCCCCCCGGACCGGACCACCGCCACCCTCGACGTCCTCGCCCGGGAACGGGGTGCCACCAACGTCCTCCTCCTGCGCGGTGTCGTCCTGGAACCCGCCGGTGACCTCGTCGAGGCGGACGTGGCCCGCGAGGCCGTCGACGGGTTGCTGGGTCGACTCGGCGACCTCGGTCTGCGCGAGAGCGGGGCGCTCGTGCTGGAAGCGGTCGACACGGCCCTGGGCCGCGGGATCGAGGCCGCGGAACGCGACGCGCCCGGTGCAGGCACGGACGCCGTTGTCTGGGACCAGCTCGAGGCGGCCGCGAACGGTGGCACGTCGAGTTCCACCGCGTTCTACGCGTTCCTCGTCTTGGCCACGCTCATCGCGGCGGTCGGGTTGTTGACCGACAGCCAGGTCCTCATCGTCGGCGCGATGGTGCTGGGACCGGAGTTCGCCCCCCTGGCAGCGCTCGCGATCGCCCTGGTGCGGCGCCGTCCGGGGGCCACCCGCGCACCGTTGCGCGCGCTGGGTCTGGGTTTCCCGCTGGCCATGGCGGTCACCGCGGCCGCTGTCGCCGCCCTCGGCGCGGTCGGCCTCGTCCCGTCGGAGTTCCTCGAGGGGCGGCGTCCGTTGACGTCGTTCGTCGCCTCACCGGATGCCTTCAGTGTCATCGTCGCCCTGCTCGCAGGGGTCGCGGGCACCTTGTCGATGACCTCGGCGCAGGCAGGGCCGCTGGTGGGGGTGTTCATCAGCGTGACGACGGTGCCCGCGGCCGCGGACTTCGCGGCGGGGATCGTGACCGGGCAGCCCGGGACGGCCGTGGGCGCACTCGTGCAGCTCGTGGTGAACCTGGTGTGCATCGTGATCGCCGCGGTCCTCACGCTGCTGGTGCAACGCAGCATCTGGCGCCGTGTTCCCCGCCGGCCCGCCCGGGTGGGGTCCCGGTCCACCGGCACCTGACCACCCGCGGTCCCGGCGGGTGGTCCCGGACGAGGTTGCGGGGGCACGACGTGCCGGTTGACCACGCGGACCACCGCGCCCGGCCGTTGGCAGAGCGGTACAGGGTGTTCACCATCCCCCCGCGCCGACGATGAAACGGTGATGCAAGCTGGGCGGGCCCGGTGACCAGGACGTCACCCTCGTCAGTGACAATCACCAACTCGGGGAGGAGGTCACGCTCAAGTCGAGGCGTTGTCACCGGTGTCGCCGATGACGGAGCCACTGGGTCGCACCACCGTTGTATTCCACCGGGATCGCGCGGGGGTCGGGCACTACAGGTTCCTTCTGCAGGTGGTGACGTCACGAGCACTCCGCGAGGTTCGACGCATAACAAGCACTCTGAGTGACGCCACCCTCCTCGATCTCGGCCGTCATTTCCCGGTAGCCCTGGGCCAACTTCGCGGGACCTTCCCCCCAACGGATCGCATGGGGCCCTCAGCCGTCGACCAGAGTTTCAAGGGGTCCGTTCGGCACCAGGATCCAACCTTCGCGCCGGGCATGGGACACGTCTTCCTCAGGTGGGAGATCGCAGTGCCCCAGAACCGCGGCCCGCGCGGTCAGCGCCGCGACGACGGCGTCCAGTGCGTCGTCGGAGTCCTCGCACAGGGTCACCTGGTCGCCGAGGTCCAGCCACGGCACCCGGTGGGTCAGCGCTGCGACCAGCGCCTGACGGGCAGCCCGGTTCCCCTCGCGCTTGTACTGCCGGTGCGCCAAACCCCACCGTCGCAGGGAGGCCGCCGGGTACACCTCCGCGACGACGCCCACCCCGGAGCGGTCCACGGGCGCGCCGGCTGCGGCCAGCTGCGCGAGGACACCGGCTGCTCGGATGGCGGTGAGCCCGATGCGGTCGGCGGCGACGCTCAGCGGCGAATGGCCGCCTTGGCGCAGCACCCGGTCGGTGTGCCGGTACGCCAGTCGACGCCGCAGGTCGTCCCCGGTCTCGGAAGTCGTCGGGTCGACGCGTTCGTCGGCATGAGCGGTGATGAAGGAGATGAAGTCGTCCGGCCAGCCCAGGGGGCAGTCGATCCCCACCTTGTCGACCGCCAGCGCGACCTCGACGATGTCGGAATCAGTCGCTCCCAGTTGCAATCGCGTCAGGCGTGCTCGACCTGGCAACCACTCGATGATCGCCAGACCCGTCTTCGCGGGCTGGGTCGCGAGGTCGACTCCTGCAGTGAGCATGCGCTCAGGTGAGGACGGTCGGTTGCTGGAACGGTTCGCTACGCCACCTGTCACTCCTGACGCCGGGGACGGACCTGCATGGGCATCGCGGTGTGACCCGCCCACGATGCATGGTGCGACAAGACGGTCACTGGTGGCGGGCGGCACCGACATCCAGGACAGCCCGGCGTTTGACGGCCTCACCGAACAGGCTGATCCCGCTGTTCATCGCCACCAACCCGACCGTGCCTTCCGCGATCCACCCGGCCGACCTCACCGCAGTGCTTCGGCGAATCGCTGCGTCGGCGATGACGCTCACCCCCAGTCCCACCAACAGCAACCCAGTCGGAGCCAATGTCTTCCACGCCCGGTAGTCGTCCATCCCGACATCCTCTCCCCCGACATGCTCAGGTGACGCAGCGCCGGGCTCGGACACGTCCCCGACATCGACGATCCCCGCAGTGGTCACGATCCATGCGCCACCTGGGGAACCCCCGGGGGAATGCGCCGATGGGGGGATGCGGGGCGGGCACCCGGGTGATTGCTGCAGTCACGCGGCTATGGATCTCCGGTGACACCCACGATGGATTCCAGCTGTGCGGACGCTCCGCCCACCTGATTCGAGGGGACCGTCATGAACTTCTCCGACGCCGTGCGCAGCTCTCTGCGCCAGTACGCCAACTTCTCCGGTCGAGCTCGTCGCGCTGAATACTGGTACTTCACCCTGTTTTCCATTCTTGTCCAAGTCGCCCTGTCGGTGATCTTCGCCGTGGTGGGGTCTGCTGCCGACGCGGCCGGTGTCCGTGACGGATCCACCGCGAGCTCGACCGTGGGCATTGTGGGCATCGTGCTCGTCTTCGGCAGCTCACTGGCGCTTCTGCTCCCGTCGCTGGCCGTCACCTGCCGCCGACTGCACGACACCGATCACTCCGGTTGGTGGGTTTTGATGGCAGTGGTCCCCTTCGCCTCAGTCGTGCTCTTCGTCTTCGAGCTCTTGGACTCCTCAGCCGGCTCGAACCGGTACGGGCCGAACCCCAAGGGCGTCGAAGTCCCCATGTCCTCGTCCTGGGCGTGATCCCCTGCCGAACCGGACTGAGTTTGGAGAGCTCGCACGACGCATCGATACCCGGAACCTTCTCGACCCGATCATTTATCCGCAGTGGCACCGACCAGCTCGCCCAGGAACTCGTCAAGGTCAGTCTCTCAACCGGTCGCGACAGGGCTCGGCCGCAGCGCGGTCTCGGTGCGGGAGCGCAGGGCGGTCAGCGAAAACCCACTGGCGAGGTCACCGCCCCGCCGCGTAACCCTGGGCGCCCCGCGAGTTCGCCGCGGCGTACAGGACACCCGTGACCGGATCGCAGCCCACGACGGAGAGCCGGCCGAGCATCCACCCGCCCGCCCGTGTCACCATGTGCCCCCGGGCCTCGAGATCGGCTATCACGTCGTTGCCGAGGCGGTCCTCGACGACCACACCGCCCGGGGTCCAGGTGCGCGGCCAGAACGAACCCGGCATCGACGTGGTGTGCAGCGCGGGCGCGTCGATCGCCTGCTGCGGTGTGTAGTTCCCGACGAGGGTGCGCAGTAGGTACAAGAGTTGCCACTGGTCCTGCTGATCACCACCGGGAGTTCCCAGCGCCGCAACGGGTACACCACCACGCAGCAACAACGTGGGGGTCAGGGTCGTGCGCGGTCGTCCCCCCGGGGCCAACGCCGAGGGGGAATCCTCCTCCAGCCACGTCATCTGCAACCTCGAACCGAGGCAGAAACCCAGTTCGGGGATGGTGGGGGACGACTGCAACCAGCCGCCCGACGGGGTCGCGGAGATGACATTTCCCCACCGGTCGATGACGTCGAGGTGGCAGGTGTCACCTCGGGTCGTGCCCGTCGCTTCCACCGTCGGTTCACCGACACCCGCAGCAGTCGGCGCGTCGGTGACCAGTGGCGGCAGGAACGGACGCGCACCCTCGATGACCCCCGGCCGGAACTCGTGGGAGGCCCGGTCGGTGATGAGCGCCCGCCGCGTCGCGGCGTACTCGGGTGCGAGGAGTCGGGCCATGACGGCCGGGTCGGCCTGCGAACCGTAGTAGGCGTCCCGGTCGGCCAACGCCAGTTTCAACGCCTCGAGGACCGTGTGCGCGCCACGGGCGGTCGAGGGGTCGAGGTCGGCGTCCCCGAAACCGTCGAGGATCCGCAACGCCTGGAGCAGGACGGGGCCCTGCCCGAACGGACCCGTCTTCGCGACGGTCGTCCCCCGGAACTCGATGGTCAGGGGTTCTTCGAACCCGGCGGAGAACGCGGTGAAGTCCTCGACCTCGATGACGCCGGTGTGATCGCCACCCGATGAGTGCCGGTGCGGGGTGCGCAGGAAATCCACCGCCTCACGGGCGACGAAACCCGCGCGCCATTCACGGCGGAAGGCGTCGATCCGCCCCTCCCGGGTGGTCTCCGGGGTACCGGCCTCGAGAAGGCGTTCCAGCGTCCGCGCGTAAGCGGGGTTCACGATGACGTCCCCGGGTTCGGGGATGCGCCCTTCGGGCATCCACAGCGCAGCCGAGGTGGGCCAGTGTTCGCTGAACAGCTCCGCGACGGACGCGATCGTGCGGCCCACCCTGCGCAGCACGGGATGCCCGTGGCGGGCGTAACCGATCGCGGGGGCGAGGACGTCGGCCGCTTCCCACGTCCCGTGCTCGCGCAGCAACACCATCCAGGCGTCGACCGCACCCGGCACGGCGGCCGCGAGCCCACCCGCACCGGGGACCAGTTCGAGGCCCTCCCCGCGGTAGTGCGCGATCGTCGCGCCCGCCGGCGCCGGACCCTGACCGTTCAGGACGACCGGGGTCGGGTCCGAGGCGGTGGCGAACACCGCGGTCATGTCCCCGCCGGGCCCGTTGAGGTGCGGTTCGACGACGTGCAGGACGAACCCCGCGGCGACCGCGGCGTCGAACGCGTTCCCACCCCGTTCCAGGACGGACTGACCGACGGCCGTCGCGATCCAGTGCGTCGACGCCGTCATCCCGAACGTGCCCTGCAGGTCCGGGCGCGTGGTGGTCGTCGCGGGGGGCGTGAACGGGCTCACCGGTGGTCCTCCAGGGTCGAGGGCGTCGCGCGGTGCGTCGCCGGGCAGGTCGAACGCAAAGTAGCTCAGGACGCAACCCTGGTCCGGGAAGGCCGCGCCACCCGGTACCCGCGAGGACCACCTCCATCGACACCGACGACCAGGGAAACATCCCGAAAGGACCTCCGGCGTAGTGCTTGCGCTCCGGTATCTTTCGACACTTCACCAGAAAGACCCCCACCCGAGGAACGAGAGAGTTCGTGGCGAAGAAGTGGCACCTGGCCCTGATGCTGGTCCTGACGTTCTCGACGGGAATCGTCGACGCCGTCGGTTACCTCGGCCTGGACCGCGTCTTCACGGCGAACATGACCGGCAACGTCGTCATCCTGGGCATGGCCCTGACCGGTGCGGCGGACCTGCCCATCATCGGGCCGATCGTGGCACTGGCCGGGTTCCTCCTCGGTGCGGCCGTCGTCGGACGGGTCCTGCGCCGGGCGGGTGCGGGCTGGACGACGGCGTCCACCGTGGTCTTCGGTCTCGTCGGTGTGGGTCTCGCAGTCCTGGGGGTGCTCGTCGCGACCCTGGACGCCAGCATCCCCGTCGAGACCGGGACGACGGCCCCGCCCGCGGCCATGGCGGTGACGGGCGCTCTCGGCATCGTCATGGGGGGGCAGGGCGCGGCGGCCCGTCGCCTGGCGGTGAAGGACGTGACGACGGTCGTGGTGACCTCGACGCTGACCGGCCTCGCGGCCGACTCGCGACTCGCGGGCGGCACCGGTGAGGGGTGGCGCCGACGTGCCGGCGCGGTCGTCCTGATCCTGGCCGGCGCGGCGGTCGGTGCCGCCCTGCTGCAGTGGCACATCGGGGCGGGCCTGGCCCTCGCCGCCGTGATCGTCATCGTCGCGGCGGTCCTGGGCCACCACAACGCCCGTGAACAGCACCCGACCGTCGCCCCCGGGTGAGGGCACGACGACCACCCCGAGCGTCGTTGCGGGTGATCGTTCCCCGGGGCCACTGGCGGGTCGCGGCACGCAGGTGCAGCATCATCGGGCACGACCGATCGCACAGCTGAGACGCACCCGCACGACACAACCGCAGGACGCACCCGCAGGACG
>JBPBQU010000196.1:0-8108 GCA_050955085.1 Janthinobacterium lividum
CGAGAGCTACGAGAACCTGGACCAGCTGGACTCAGACCTCGTCGCTCTCGAGCAGACACCCGGGTCACGTGAGCTCCTCGCAAGCGTGTTCCGCACCATCCACACGATCAAGGGGACCAGCGGGTTCCTCGCGTTCTCCCGCCTGGAAGCGGTCGCCCACGTGGGCGAGAACCTGCTGGCGCGGTTGCGCGACGGCCAGCTGGTCATGACGCCCTCGACGACCGACGTGCTGCTGCGCATGGTCGACACCATCCGCGCCCTGCTGTCCTCGATCGAGGAGGGTGGCTCCGAGGCGGCCGTCGAGGTCGACGTCGTCGTGACCGCGATCCGCGCCGTGCTCGACGGTGAGGAGCCCGTGCTGCCACCGGCCGGAGGGGCCGAGGCCGCGCCTGCACCCGTCACGGTGCCTTCACCCGTTCTGGTGCCCGTGCCCGTCGTCGAGGTCAGTGCTGGACCCGAGCCTGTCGTGGAGGTCGTCGCGGAGTCGGTGACCGTCGCGGAATCGGTGACGGTGACGGAATCGGTGATCGTCACGCAGTCGGTGACCATCGCGGAACACGCGTCCGTGGAGGTCGCGGAACCCGCGCCGGTGGAAGTCGCGGAACCCGCACCGGTAGAAACCGCGGAACCCGAACCCGCTGCCGAGGTTCCTGCCCCCGCCGCAGCAGCGCCTGCCGCAGTAACCCCCGCCGCATCACCGGGCCCCGAGAAGACGTCCGTGGCCGAGGCCAGCATCCGTGTCGACGTCGAACTGCTGGAATCCCTGGTCCGCCAGGCCGGCGAACTCGTCCTGGCCCGCAACCAGATCCTCCAGCGCGCCGGTGCGCTGCGCGACGAGGAACTCACCCGTGCCTGTCACCGGTTGAACCTCGTCGCCTCCGAGATGCAGGAAGGCGTCATGCGGACCCGCATGCAGGCCATCGACCACATCTGGTCGAAACTGCCCCGCGTCGTCCGTGACCTCGGGAACATGCTGGGCCGCAAGATCAAGCTCGAGATGGAGGGTGGCGACACCGAACTCGACCGCACCCTGCTCGAGGCGGTCAAGGACCCGCTGACCCACATCGTGCGCAACGCGGTGGACCACGGCATCGAACCCCCCGAGGTCCGCCTCGCCGCCGGCAAGAACGAGACCGGGATCCTCAAACTGCGCGCCGCGCACGAGGGTGGTCAGGTCCTCGTCGAGGTCCGCGACGACGGCAAGGGCATCGACCCCGCGATCATCGGCGCGAAGGCCGTCGAGAAGGGTCTGGTCAGCCAGGCCAAGCTCGAGTCACTCTCGACCTCGGACATCCTGCAGTTCCTGTTCCTGCCGGGTTTCTCGACCGCGGCCAAGGTCACCAACGTGTCCGGGCGTGGTGTCGGGATGGACGTCGTCAAGACCAACATCGAGCGAATCGGTGGTTCGGTCGACGTGGAGTCGACCCCCGGCCACGGCACCATCTGGCGGTTGCGGATCCCGCTGACGTTGGCGATCGTCCCGGCCCTGACCGTCGAGTGCGCCGGTCAGCGCTACGCCATGCCGCAGGTGAACCTGCTGGAACTCGTGAGTCTCGACACCGCGCGCATGGCGAAGGCGATCGAGGACGTGGGTGGCGCGAAGGTGTACCGCCTGCGAGGTGCGCTGCTGCCGCTGATCCGCCTCGAGGAGGCGCTGGAGTTGCAGCGCCCCGCCGACGTGGAACTCCCGACGAATCTCGTCATCGCCGTGCTCGAGTGCGACGGGCGCCGATTCGGCCTGCTCGTGGACCGCGTCCTGGACACCGAGGAGATCGTCGTCAAACCGCTCTGCGGGGTGCTCAAGACGATCGGTGCCTACGCCGGTGCCACGATCCTCGGTGACGGCCGTGTCTCGCTCATCCTGGACGTGCAGTCGCTGGCCCGGCGCACCATGCGCGCCGACGGTCTGGAACACGCGACGACCGACCACGCGGCCACGGCCGCCGCGACGGGCGAGGGCCAGCGCCTGCTGGTCGTCGGTCTCGGCGAGAACCGCCGCGTCGCCATCCCCCTCGACGTGGTCACGCGCCTGGAGGAGTTCAAGACCGACTCCATCGAACGCGTCGGGCGCCGCGAGGTGGTCCGCTACCGCGGTGAGATCCTGCCGCTGGTCCGCCTGGCCAACCACCTCGGTGGGGGGTCGCGCGGGGCACGCGGGGGTGCCGAGGTCGAATCGGTCCCGGGGGTCGTCTACTCCGCCCGTGGGCGCAGTGTCGCGATCGTGGTCGACGAGATCGTGGACATCGTCTCCGGTCAGGACGCCCGCAGCGACATCGACGACGCCGGTTTGGTCGGTTCCGCGGTCATCCGCGACCGCGTGACCGAACTCCTCGACGTCCGGTCCGCGATCCTGGCCGCCGACCCGAACTTCTTCACCGAGCAGGCTCAGAACGAGCTCGCCACCGCTTCGAACCGCCTGGGGGCCTGACGTGTCCACGCAGTACGCCACGTTCTACCTGGCCGGGCACCTGTTCGGTGTCGAGGTCCGCCGCGTGCAGGAAGTGCTCACCGAGCAACCCCGTACCCCCGCTCCGCTGGCTCCACGGGCCGTCGCGGGTCTGATCAACCTGCGCGGTCAGGTCGTCACGGCCCTCGACCTGCGCCGCCGGCTCAACATGCCCGACCGCGAGGAGGGCAAGGTCGCCATGAACGTGGTCGTCCGCTCCGCCGAAGAGGTGTGGAGCCTGCTGGTCGACTCGATCGGTGGCGTCATCGACGCCGCCGACGCCAGCTTCGAACCGCCGCCGGACACGTTGTCCGGCCCGATCCGCGAGCTCATCCGAGGTGCCTACAAACTCGATGACGCGCTGATGCTCGTCCTCGACGTGGACAAGGCCCTCGAGATCGAGGGGACGGTCGCGGCCTGACCCGCCGGCCCCACTGATTCGACCCACCCGACCGACGGACCCGGGCCCGTCGTCACGACCTCAGCGTCGTGACGGCGGGTTCGTGGCGTTGTCGGGGCGGCGGAAGCTCTCGGGGCGTCGATAGAGGGCGTAGTCCGCGCTCGAGACGTGCGGCACGTCCTCGGGGGGTCGCCCGAGGTGTTCCGAGGCGGCCGTCGGCGCGGGGACCGGTTCGGCGTCGGGTGTCGCCGGCGGTTGCGCGGAGTCCGGCGCGAGTCGTGGTGCGAGATCCGCGGTGTCCGCATCGGCGGGCAAAACCGGGAGGGGCAACGCCGGGGCGGGTGAGCGCAACAGCAGGACCGCACCGACGCCCGCCAACACGCAGACCGTGGCCAGCACCGCGACATCCGGCCCCGTCTCGATGAAACCCGGCTGGCGCCCGAACATCTGCGACCTCGAACCGTCATCGCCGGCGCGGGAGGCAAGCGTGAGTGTCGCCACCAGGATCGCGAGCGCACCGAGGGAGAGCACCGCGGCGACCCCGCATGCCGCCCAGCGGGTTGCTCGGGCGGGGATCAACCATGCAGGACACCCCACGAGGGTCAGACCCACGAGGACGAGAACGCCCAGCGTGGAAGCCAGCAGGGTGGGTCCGGCCGGGGTGTAGAAACTCCAGTACGCGAAGTGGTCGGAGAACGAGACGTGGACGTCGGCGCTGAGCTGGCTTCCGTCGCCGCTGTAGGCGCCGAACCATTCTTGGTCCCGGGCCCCCGAGAAGACCTGTCGGGTGGCCTCGGCGAACACCAGGACGGGCGCCACGGCGGCGATGACGAGCAGCCATGCGACCCAGCCCTGGTCCCGCTCACCGGCCCGGTAGTCGAGGTCGTCGTGGTGGTGGCCGACACCGTTCCGCTCACCTGTCGAGGCGGTGGCGGCCAGAACCTCTCGGTGGTCGTCGTGTTCGTTCTCCACGACACGACGTTACGACCGCCACCTCCCAGACGTCGCCCGGACGGAGCAACCGACCCGGGAAGTAAGCGGCCGAGCGGGGGACTCAGGGGATGCGGGGCACCCGGACGGCTGCACGGCTCCTGGTCGCGGGGGTCACCCGGTGTCAGGGTTGAGCCACACCGCTTGACCGGGCGGTGACCCGCAGGAGCCAGGAGGCGCGCCGATCATGCACTACTCCCTCGTGAGTTCACCGGTGCTGGGGTTCGACCTCGTCCGCCTACCCGCCGGTGACTCCGCCGCCGAGGTCCTGCTGCGGGCGCTGGAGTGCGGTCCGCGTGAGATCGACGTTCTCGCCGAGCGCTACGACCCCGTAGCCCGGGAACGCGCCTGGGAGGTCGCGCGCACGGCGTCCACCACGATTCCGCAGATCGGCGATGTGCTGCACCAGGTGGCGAACGGCCTCGCCGGGGGCGACTTCGCGGACGACGTCGCCGGTGCGCGGGTCGAAGCGGGTGTGCTGCGGGTCCTGCAGTCGAGCACCATCGCCGACTCCGACGCCCTCGTGCGCCTGGTGCACCGGGACATCTTCGACTGGACCTGGTCGGCACCGATGGGCGGCGGTCCCCGGTTGCGCACCGAGACCGCGGCCCGCGCAGCCGACGTGCTGGCTGACGCGGCAGTCTCCGCGTATCTCGGTGACCGGCTACCGGACGGAGCCCGCCGGGTTCTCGCCCGCCCCTACCTGCAGGCCAGCCGCGACCTCGCGCCCCTTCCGGGCGTGCCCGCGGCCCTGGGTGACGCCCAGGCCGGCGTCGCGGACGCCCTCGACCGTCTCACCCGTCTCGACGGCACCGACCGCGCCTGCCTGCGGGCTATCGCCGAGACGAGCCGTCCGAGCGCCGGTGAGTGGGCCAGCGCTGTGCACGACGCGTCGTGGGCCGTGTACCTCTCGGGGCGGGTGCGCACCGCGGCGCTCGCCCAGCTGCTGGCCGTCCGGGCCTTCCGCGCGGGCGGGCTCGACGCCGCGGACGGGGCCAACGGGTTGTGGAACGTCGTGAGTGGTGTCGTGCACGCCGAGGTCGTCGCGGACCTGTTGTCCTCCGACGCCCGTGCCGTGCTCATGCGCCCGTGGAACGAAGCCTTCGGTGAGAACTTCTGACCCTGGGTCTCGCCACCCTCATCCGCGCGAGCCGGGCCGCGAGTTCGTGGCCGCTGGTTAAGCTCGGGACCGCGCCTGCCCGGAGGGGGGGCTCACCTGGCCGCTGTGCGCGGCCAGGACCGTGAACGGGGGAGCGCGTCGTGAGTATCGGTAACGACGCTGGACGAGGCGTCGACGCGCTGGACCCGGGTGAGGATCCGCGGGGCGTGGGGGAGAAGTCGCCGCCGGCGCGGTCAGCCGGCGAGGGCGCCCTCGCCGCGATCCGGGAGACCGTCCTCGTGGTCGCGGTCGCTCTCATCGTCTCGCTGGTCGTCAAAACCTTCCTTCTGCAGGCTTTCTTCATCCCCTCGCAGTCGATGGAGCAGACCCTCGACGTCGGCGACCGCGTCGTGGTCAGCAAACTCACCCCGGGCCCCTTCGACCTGCATCGCGGGGACGTCGTCGTCTTCGCGGACCCCGGTGGCTGGCTCGGGGAGAGCGTGCCGACCCAACGGGGCCCCGTCGCGACGGTCGTCGCCGGCGCGCTCACCTTCGTGGGCCTGCTCCCGGAGGATTCCGACAACCACCTCATCAAGCGGGTGATCGGCCTGCCCGGGGACCATGTCGTGTGCTGTGATGCGGCCGGCCGGCTCAGCGTCAATGGCGTGTCCGTCGACGAGAGCGCCTACCTCGCCGCCGGCGCGGCACCCAGCGACACCCCTTTCGACGTGCGCGTTCCCGACGGGCAGCTGTGGGTCATGGGGGACAACCGAGCCAATTCCGGGGATTCCCGCTTCCACCCGCAGACGCCTTATCACGGCTTCGTGCCCGTCGACCTCGTCGTCGGTCGTGCCCACGCCATCGTGTGGCCGCTCTCGCACTGGTCGTGGTTGGGAACTCCCTCCGCCTTCGATCAGGTCACCGACACTCTCGCTGAGCGTAACTAACGCGTCGCAGTCAGTATCGATGAGTCGGGGCCTCTACGGGTTCAAGGTTGCCGTTGCGAGGCCGATGGATGGGGGAGCCACCCATGTGGGTGGCGAACCTCGGGCGCGTGCCGTGAGCTCGCGCCGTTTCCAGGAAGGCCAGGTGCTACGTGCGGGAACGCATCCGGGTGCTCATCGTGGACGACTCCGTGGTCGTGCGGCGACTGGTCACCGACGTCCTCGCCTCGGACCCGGCCCTCGAGGTCGTCGGCAGCGCACCGAACGGCCAGGTGGCACTGAGCAAGATCGCCGAGCTCAGCCCCGACGTGGTGACCCTCGACATCGAGATGCCCGTCATGGACGGCCTCCAGACCATCAAGGAGATCCGCAAGATCCACCGGAGACTCCCGGTGATCATGTTCTCCACCCTCACCGAGCGCGGAGCGAGCGCCACCCTTGAGGCACTGTCCTCGGGGGCCTCCGACTACGTGACCAAACCCGCCAACGTGGGCAGCGTCACCGAGTCGATGGAGTCGGTGCGCGCCCAGCTCATCCCGAAGATCAAGGCGCTCGTCGTCGATGCACCGCCGACGTCGCCACCGCGCACCACCGCCTCACCCCGTTCCTCGGCAACGATTCCCGCGACCCCGGTCGCGGTCCGCGCCCGTAGTGCGACCGGGAAAACCCCCCGGGCTCTGGTGATCGGTTCCTCCACGGGTGGCCCCGAGGCGCTGTCCGCCGTTCTCGAGAAACTGCCCGCCTCCCTCGGTGTGCCGGTGCTCGTCACCCAGCACATGCCCCCCGTCTTCACCCGCCTCTACGCCCAGCGCCTCGACAAGGTCAGTGCCCTGCACGTCGTGGAGGCCACCGACGGTGAAGCCGTCGTCGCCGGCACCGTCTACGTCGCCCCCGGTGACTACCACATGGAGGTCGTCCGGCGCGGAGCGCAGTTGGTGATCAAACTGCAGCAGGGACCGGCCGAGAACTTCTGCCGACCGGCTGTCGACGTGATGATGCGCTCCGCGCTCGCGGCCTTCGGTGCCGACCTGCTGGCTGTCGTCCTCACCGGCATGGGTTCCGACGGCAAGCTGGGATGCAAGGCGATCGCCGCCGCCGGCGGGCAGGTCGTCGTGCAGGACGAAGCGACCTCGGTGGTGTGGGGGATGCCTGGCGCGATCGCCCGCGAGGGCATCGCGGACGAGGTGCTGCCCTTGACCGCGATCGCCGACGCCGTCCAGCGACGGCTGGGGTCCGGCGCCCGCGCCGCCGCCCCCGCACGGATCCCCCGGACGATCCCCGCGCCCCAGACCCCCGTGCCCAAGACCCCCGCGCCCCAGACCCCCGCGCCAGCTCGCGCCGGGATCGGTTCCCCCCGCACGTCGGCACTCCCGTCGACGTCTCGTCCCGCCGCTCCCGCGGCCCGTCCTTCCACAGGCAGGTGGTGACATGGCTCTCACCAACACGGCCTTCGAGTGGGTGTGCACCCTCGTCCGCAAGGAGAGTGCGATCGTCCTCGAAGCGGGCAAGGAGTACCTCGTCGAGTCCCGGCTCGTACCCCTGGCCCGGGCCGCGGGCGCCGCCGACGTCTCCGCGTTCGTGGACGGGATCCGACTGCGCCCGGACCGTCGCGCGCAGACCGCGATCGTCGAAGCGCTGACCACGAACGAGACGTCGTGGTTTCGCGACAGTGCCCCGTTCCAGGCTTTCTCCACCTCCGTGGTCCCGGCGTTGAAGCAGTCGCGCGCCGCGACGCGGTCGGTGCGGATCTGGTCCGCGGCGAGCTCCACGGGGCAGGAGGCCTACAGCCTCGCGATGTTGCTCGCCGACGGGTTGCTGACCGAGGGTTGGCGCGCGGAGATCGTCGGGACCGATCTCTCCACGGAGGTGGTGGAGAAGGCGAAAGCCGGCCGGTACTCGCAGCTGGAGATGAACCGCGGCCTGCCCGCACCGCTGCTGGTCCGCCACTTCAGCCGGGTCGGGACCCAGTGGCAGGTGAACGACAACCTCAGGAAACTCGTCCGCTTCCAGCAGATGAACCTCACGAGTTCCTACGCCGCACTGGGTCAGTTCGACGTCGTGTTCCTGCGCAACGTCCTCATCTATTTCGACCTGGACACCAAGCGGGACATCCTGTCCCGGGTCCGCAAGCTCCTGAGGCCCGGGGGGTACATGTTCCTCGGTGGCGCGGAAACGACGCTCGGCGTCGACGACAACTGGGATCGTGAACTCATCGGACGGGTTTCGGTA
>JBPBQU010000197.1:0-8100 GCA_050955085.1 Janthinobacterium lividum
GGTCGCCTCGAGGACCTGATCCGCCAGGGCCACTGCAACCTCGACGCCGTCGAGGTCACCGTTCTCGACGAGGCCGACCACATGGCCGACCTCGGGTTCCTGCCCGGCGTGAAGCGATTGCTCGACACGACCCCGGCCGGCGGTCAGCGTCTGCTGTTCTCCGCCACGCTGGACAACGGTGTCGACGTGATCGTGAAGCGTTACCTCCACCAGCCCGTCACGCACTCCGTCGACCCGGCCGTCGCGCCGGTCTCGACCATGGAGCACCACGTCCTCGAGGTGGCCGCCGACGGCAAGAACGGCCTCGTGCGCGAGCTGGCCTCGGGTCAGGGACGCACGGTTCTCTTCACCCGCACCAAGCACGCGGCGAAGAAGCTCGCGAAGCAGCTGTCGGCGTCGGGGATCCCCGCGGTCGACCTGCACGGCAACCTCAGCCAGAACGCCCGGGAGCGCAACCTCGGCGCCTTCTCCGACGGGTCGGTGCGGGTGCTGTGCGCGACCGACATCGCCGCCCGCGGCATCCACGTCGACGACGTGGGCATCGTCGTGCACGTCGACCCGCCGACGGAGCACAAGGCGTACCTGCACCGTTCCGGGCGCACCGCACGAGCCGGCGCGGGTGGGCTCGTCGTCACCGTCGCCACGCCCGATCAGCGCTCCGACGTCCGTACCCTCGCCCGGCAGGCGGGCATCTCCCCGCAGTGGACGACGGTGACGCCGAGCCACGAGCTCGTCGACCGGCTCGTCGGGCCGCGTGCGGCCTACGTCGACCCGGCCGATTCGCCGGTGCCGACCGCACCCGAGCAGCCGCAGCGCCAGCCGAAGGCCCGGACGGCTTCCGCGCCGACGCGCCACAGCAGCTCATCACCCCGATCCTCCGCGGTGTTCTCGTCGCAGTCCGCAGGGATCCCGCAGTCCTCCGGTGGGTCCTCGCGGGGTGGGCGACCGGCTGCTGCGGGCGCCGGAGCGGCTGGCGGTGGCGGCGCGCCGCGTCGTCGTGGCGGCCGTGGCCGCGGAGCGGGCGGCGCGAGTACCGCTCGTTGACGGGTGCGCTGCGCGGGTCCTCCTCGGCGGGGACCCGGGCAGCGGGCCCCCAACTCCGCCCCTGACTCCGGTTCTAGCTCCGGCTCTCGGCCCCGGCTCTCGGCCCCGGTTCTCGGCTCCGACTCGCGGCTCCGGCCCCGACTCGCGGCTCCGGCTCCAGCCCAGGCCCGGGGGCCGTCGGCGTCGCTGACCCTCGTGGACGAGACTGCCGCGGTGTCCGACCTGCCCGCCATTCTTCGTGACCTACTGCCCACGCTGCCCGTGGGCGCCGTCGTCCCGGAACTCCTGCAGCGTCTGGACGAGGCGGGAACCGTTGTCCTGCAGGCACCTCCAGGTACCGGCAAGACGACTCTCGTGCCGTTGGCGTTGGCGGCCCACCTGCCGGGCCGGGTCGTCGTCGCCGAACCGCGCCGGGTTGCGACCCGCGCGGCGGCCGCCCGGATGGCCTCGTTGCTGGGTGAGCCGGTGGGCCGCAGCGTCGGGTACTCCGTTCGCGGGGAGCGGCGGGTGTCGGAGGCGACCCGCGTCGAGGTGGTGACGACGGGGCTGCTGTTGCGTCGGTTGCTGCGCGACCCCGACCTGCCCGGTGTCGGCGCCCTCCTGCTCGACGAGATCCACGAGCGGCAGCTGGACGCCGATCTGACCCTCGCGTTCGCGATCCAGTCACGACAACTGCTGCGCGAGGATCTGCGGTTGGTCGCGGCCTCCGCCACGCTGGAGTCCGACCGGTTGTCCCGGGTGCTGGACGGTGCGCCCGTCGTGACCGCGACCGCCCCCGTCCATCCCCTCGAGGTGCGCTGGCGCCCGCCCGCGCGGCCGGTGCGCCCACCCGAGGGGTTGCGCGTCGACCCGGTTCTGCTGGCTCATGTCACCCGGTTGATCCGTGAGGCGCTCGACGACCTCCAGGGTGACGTCCTCGTCTTCCTGCCGGGAGCGGGGGAGATCCGCAGCGTCGCCCAGCGGCTGGGTGAGGTCCCCGGGGTGGACGTCACCACCCTGCACGGCAGGCGATCTGCGGCCGAGCAGGACGCTGCGTTGCGTCCTGGGGCCCGCCGCCGGGTCGTGCTCGCGAGCGCCGTCGCCGAGTCGAGCCTGACCGTGCCGGGAGTGCGGGTCGTCGTGGACGCCGGCCTCGCCCGCGTTCCCCGCGTCGATCACGCCCGCGGCCTGGCCGGCCTGGACACCGTGCGGGTCTCGCGCGCCGCAGCCGAGCAGCGCGCCGGGCGCGCCGCCCGCGAGGGCCCGGGGGTCGTGCTGCGCGCGTGGTCGGCGGCCGAGCACGGCCTGCTCGCCGCCCACCCCGATCCGGAGATCGCGACGGGAGACCTGACGGCGTTCGCCCTGCTGGTGGCCTGCTGGGGTGAGGTGGCCGATCTGGCGTTGCTGGACGCGCCCCCGGCTGGTCCGCTGGCCGCGGCGCACGACGTCCTGCGCCGCCTCGGGGCACTCGATGACGACGGTGTGGTGACCGCGCCCGGTCGGGCCATGGCCGAGATCGGGGTTCACCCCCGGCTGGCGCGCGCGTTGCTCGAGGGACCCGGGTTCGTCGGGACCCGGCGTGCGGTGGAGGTCGTCGCTGCGCTCTCGGAGGACCTTCGGGTCGGCGGGGACGACCTCGTGGCCGCCTGGCGGGCCAACCGGCAGGACCCGGGCTGGCAGCGCGAGGTCACCCGGTTGCGTGCGGCCGCACCGCGACGACCCGACCCGGAGTCTGCGTTGCCGGATGACCTCGCGGCCGGTCTGATCGTCGCCCTGGCCCACCCCGAGCGGGTGGCCCGGCGCCGGGGGGCGGGTTATCTGAGCACCGGAGGGACGGGGATGGAGCTCGCCGCGGGCAGTGCGGTGAGCGGGGCCGAGTGGCTGGCCGTCGCGGTCGCGGATCGGGCTCCGGGGCAGGCCGCGGCCCGGGTGCGACTCGCCGCGCCGTTCTCGGAGGATCTCGCCCGGGTGGTGGTGGGGGTGCACGAAGAGGACGAGGTGGTGTGGCGGGGAGGTGACGTGGTGGCGCGCCGGGTCGAGCGGATCGGGTCGCTGGAGTTGTCCACCCGGCCCGTGCGCCATTCCGACCCGGGGGCGGTCGCAGCGGCGGTCTCGGAGGGTGTGCGTCGGGAAGGGCTCGGGTTGCTGACGTTCCCGGCCAGCGCCCAGGTACTGCGCCGCCGGATCGCCTGTGCTCGGGCGGCAGTCGGCGAACCGTGGCCGGACCTCTGCGACGAGGCGCTGCTCGCGGGACTGCCCGACTGGCTGGGGGTCGAGTTGTCGGCGGTGCGCTCACGACGCGACCTCGCCCGGGTCGACGTCACGACGGCGCTGCGCCGCCTGCTGCCGTGGCCTGCGGCGCGACGCCTCGACGAGCTCGTCCCCGAGTCGCTCGTGGTGCCGAGCGGTCGCCATGTCCGCCTCGACTACGCCGATCCCGCCGCACCCGTCCTCGCGCTCAAACTGCAGGAGGCGTTCGGTTGGGTGACCTCCCCGCGGGTGGCCGACCGTCGTGTCCCCGTCGTGGTCCACCTGCTCTCACCCGCAGGACGCGCACTGGCGGTCACCGCCGACCTGGAATCGTTCTGGCGCAACGTCTATCCGCAGGTGCGGGGCGAGATGCGCGGTCGTTATCCCAGGCACCCGTGGCCCGAGGACCCGCTCACCGCCCAGCCCACCGCCCGTACCTCCCGGCCCCGGGCGTGAGCGTGCTGCGAGGACGTCCTGCGCGTCAGGCGGTGGGGTGCGGGCCGACCTCGGGGACAGGACCCTGCGCGGACCACGGGAAGTCGATCCACCGCTCGGTGCTGCGCCAGCAGTACTCGGGTTCGAGGCGGGTGGTGGGTTTGCGGTAGATGACGACCGAGCGCGGGTCCGCCCCGGCGTCGCGGACCATGGCGACGACGACGGCGAGGGTGCGCCCGGTATCGGCGACGTCGTCCACCACGAGCACGGCGCGTCCGCTCAGTTCGGCGAGGTCGATGGAGGGCGGGAGTACGGCGGGCTCGGGCAGTCGCGTCTCGACACCCGTGTAGAACTCCACGTTGATCGTGGCGGTGTCCTTGACGTCGAGCGCGTACGCGAGGCCGGCCGCCAGCGGCAATCCACCGCGGGCGATGCCCAGCAGGACGTCGGGTCGGTAGCCGTCGAGGGCGATCGTGGTGGCGAGGTCGCGCACGGCCGTCCCGAAGAGGGACCACGAGAGCACTTCGCGGGCGGGGGCGTCCGAGATCACCTGCTGTGTCACCCGGAGCACGCTACCGCTGCCCCGTGCGCGGCCGGGCCGTTCCCGTTGCCGCGCGCGATCCGCTTCCCGCCACCTACGATCACAGACTGTGACGGCATGTCGGGGCTACGGGAGGCGAGGATGACTCCTGGCCTGACGACCGTCGACGTCGTCGTGGTCGGCGCGGGGCAGGGTGGACTCTCGGCCGCGCACTTCCTCGACCGGGCCGGTCTCTCCCCGGGGCCCGGTTACGTCGTCCTCGACGCCGACACCGCACCGGGTGGTGCGTGGCGCCATCGTTGGCCGACGCTCACGATGGCCCGGGTCAACGGGGTGCACGATCTGCCGGGTTTCCCGCTCGGGGACGTGGATCCCTGCGCGCGGGCCTGCGACGTCGTTCCCGCCTATTTCGCGGCCTACGAGGCGCGGTTGGGTCAGCCCGTCCGCCGCCCTGCCGTGGTGCACGAGATCCGCTCGGCCGGCCCGCGGTTGCTGATCGACTCCTCGATCGGCAGGTTTGCGGCGCGCGCGGTGATCAACGCGAGCGGAACCTGGACCCGGCCCTTCTGGCCGTACTACCCGGGGCAGCAGTCCTTTCGCGGGCGCCAGCTGCACACGGCCGACTACCGCGGACCGCACGAGTTCACGGGCCGGCACGTGGTGGTCGTCGGCGGCGGCGTCTCGGCGGTCCAACACCTGGGGGAGTTGAACGACCCCGCCGTCGCTGCCTCGACGACGTGGGTCACCCGCCACGAGCCCGTGTTCCGGGAGGTGGCGGACTTCGGCGTGGACGGCCGTCGGGACGCCGTGGCTTTGGTGGCGGACCGGGTCGCTGCGGGGCTGCCCCCGGGCAGTGTCGTCTCCGCGACGGGCCTCGTGCTGACACCGGAGGTCGCGGCCCTGCGTGCGCAGGGTGTCCTGAAGCGACACCCGGTCTTCACCCGGGTCGAACCCCACGGTGTCCGATGGGCGGACGGGTCTGGTCAGCACGCCGACGTGATCCTGTGGGCCACCGGATTCCGCCCGGCCCTGGACCATCTGCGGCCCCTGCGGTTGCGTGAACCGGGTGGCGGGATCCTGGTCGAGGGGACCCGGGTCCAGCGCGAACCACGGCTGCACCTCGTGGGGTACGGCCCGTCGGCCAGCACCATCGGGGCGAGCCGGGCCGCGCGCGACGCCGTCCGCCAGGTGCTCGCGGTGCGCTGAACCGTCTCAGGATCCGGGAACCGTCCTCCGGTGCGTGGACGTCGTGGTGGAGGGGCCGCGACGCTGCCGGGCATGACGACGTACGTGCACGGTCACGACCCGGCCGTCCAGCAGGCGCACGGCCGGCGCACCGTGGCGAACTCGGCGGGTCATCTCCTGCCGTCGCTGCGCCCGGGTGCTTCCGTTCTCGACGTCGGGTGCGGTGTCGGCAGTATCACCGCCGACCTCGCCCTCCGGGTGGCCCCCGGTCGCGTCGTGGGGGTCGACTCCGCCGAGGAAGTTCTGGTGACGGCACGCGCCGGCGTGCGTGACCGCGGTGCGCAGGTGGAGTTCGCGGTCGCCGACGCCTGCGCGCTGCCTTTCCAGGACGCGAGCTTCGACGTGGTGCACGCCCACCAGGTGCTGCAACACCTCGCCGATCCGGTGGCGGCCCTGCGCGAGATGCGTCGGGTCGTGCGTGCAGACGGAGTGGTCGCCGTCCGCGACGTCGACTACGCCACCACCCACTTCCACCCCGAACTGCCCGGTCTGGTCGACTGGCTGGCGCAGTACCGGGCGACCGCGCGGGCGAACGGGGGCGATCCCGATGCAGGATCACGGCTGCTGACGTGGGCCCGCGCGGCGGGGTACACCCGGATCGAACCCTCGGCGTCGGTCTGGACGTTCGCCACGCCGCAGAGCCGTTCCTGGTGGGGAACGACCTGGGCGGAACGCACGGGGGCCTCCACGCTGACGACTCGACTGCGCGCCCACGGTGTCGAGGAGGGCCGTATCGACGCGATGGTCGACGCGTGGCGGCGCTGGCGCGAGGACCCCGACGGCTGGATGACGATGACGCACGGCGAGATCCTGGCCCGCCCCTGACGTGGAGAACCCCGGTGATCCCGACGACCGCGCGCTCACGTTGCGCCGCCGAACGCGTCCAGGAGCGCAGGTACGTTGCGCACATGACTGCGTCCTCCCCCTTCGACGTCCCCCTCACCGCGTTGGCGGGCACCCCGCTCGACACCGCAGCCCTGCACGGCTCGACCGTTCTCGTCGTCAACGTCGCCTCCCGGTGCGGGTTCACCCCGCAGTACGAGGGTCTGGAACGCCTCCAGAAGGAGTACGGCGGGCGCGGTTTCACCGTCCTCGCCCTGCCGTGCAACCAGTTCAAGGGCCAGGAACCCGGTAGTGGCGAGGAGATCGCCGAGTACTGCTCGACGACGTGGGGTACGACGTTCCCGATGACCGAGAAGGTCGACGTCAACGGCGCGGACCGCCACCCGCTGTACGACACCCTCACCGAGGTCGCCGACTCGGAGGGTCAGGCGGGTGACGTGGCCTGGAACTTCGAGAAGTTCCTCGTCGCCCCCGATGGTGTCGTGGTCGGTCGATACCGCTCCCGGACCACACCTGAGGACCCGGAACTCGTCGCGGCCATCGAGGCGCAGCTGCCTGCCTGACACCCCGCTGCTCCCCAGCCCGATGTCCACCGTTGCGATGTTCACCGTTGCGATCTTCACCGGGACGTCCGGGTGGCGCCGAGACCCTTGTCCCGCAACGGTTCTACCAGTACGAAGGGTGCGGTGAGGGTTCCCACGGCCGTCCGCACGTGGTAGCGGGTGCGACCACGTCGGACGATCGTGCCGCTCACCCCGCTGTGGGGACCCCCACCGGTCAGCCGCACCCGGGAACCCACTGCGAGCGCGGGGACGACGGGGGTCGCCCCACTCGCCTGCAGTCGTTGCCACTGCGCCTGGTAGCCGGCATCCAGTTGCGACAGGGCGACCTCGTGGCCGTCATAGCTCCACGTCATGAGGTTCTCGGGGGAGAAGGACGTCCCGCAGCGCCCGCAGGCCACGACCCGGCTCGGCCGCCGGTGGCGCGTGCAGGTGTGGCCGGCGGGGCAGCTGCCGGACCACCGACCGGGGGGTTTCGGTGCCGAGGTCGTCCGCTGCCCGGAGCAGCCGATCGCTCGCGCCGCAGCGCGCCAGACCGCATCGTGGCCGTGAGCCGTTCCGACGAGTGCGTGGGCGATCTCGTGCAGCACGGTGTCGCGCACCTCGGTCTCGTCGTGGAGCACCGTGAGCGGCCCGCTCAGACCGATCTCGCGGCGCCCCTCCCGACAGATCCCGGCACGGGTCTTGGCGCGGTCCACCACGACACGCCACCCCTCCAGGCCGTGCTCGGCGATCAACTCCTCGGCCATCGTGACCGCGTGCCGTACCTCCACCTGCACCCTCACCCTCACGTTCGCCTGAGACCCTTCGCTGCCGCCGTGGTGGTTCAGCCCATCACGAGCTTGCGACACGACCCCCGGTGCCGCGGGGCGAGGTCGGTGCGGGCCCGGGCAGGATGGCCGGGTGAGCACCAGCGGCACCCCGTGGAGCACGGTCGAGGACGCGGTCGACTACGGCAGCAGTCTGTTGCGCGGCCGGCGCTGCCGATTGCGGGCGCTGGCCGAGGACGACCTCCCCCGTTTGGACGCGTGGTGGGGGGACGTCGAGACGCTCGCCCTGCAGGGGGAGGTGATCCGCCCCCAACCCGCAGCCACCCGGGAGGCGTCGATCCGGATGTGGAGCCGTAACGACACCTCCGGCGGAGTGGGTTTCTCCGTCGTCGACCTCTCGACCGAGGAGCTCGTCGGCCATGTGACGTTGTGG
>JBPBQU010000198.1:0-7942 GCA_050955085.1 Janthinobacterium lividum
GTCCGCTGACCCGAGCCCGACGCCCGGTCGAAGCCCGGGCCCGGGTAGGACACTCGGAGTGACCCGCACCGGGGCCCGGCCGCACCTGCGGCCGGGCCCTGCTGCGTTCCCGGGAGTGGGAGTGCGGCACGGGAGTGAGGTGGGTCCGCGGGTGATCGACTTCGATACCGTCGCGCCATGCTGAGGGTCGGGTTGACGGGCGGCATCGGGGCGGGCAAGTCGACGGTGGCGCGACGCCTCGTCGAGCGAGGAGCGGTGCTCGTCGATGCCGACGTCATCGCACGCGAGGTGGTGGCCAGGGGAACCCCGGGCCTGGCGGCCGTGGTGGCCCGTTTCGGGTCGCAGTTCCGCACGGCGCAGGGCGACCTCGACCGCCCGGCGCTGGGCCGTCATGTGTTCGCCGACGAGGACGAGCGTCGCGCCCTGAACGCGATCGTCCACCCGCTGGTCGCCGCCCGTCGTGATGTGCTCACCGCGACGACAGCCCCAGGGAGCGTCGTCGTGGACGACATCCCCCTGCTCGTGGAGACCGGAACCGCACCCTCGTTCCCGATCGTGGTGGTCGTCACCGCCGACGTCGACGAGCGCACCCGACGCCTGGTCGAGGAGCGGGGGATGAGCGCGGCCGACGCCGGGGCGAGGATCGCGGCGCAAGCCGGCGACGCCGAGCGTCAAGCGGCCGCGGACATCGTGGTGGCGAACCCGCGTTCCTCCGGAACCGACCTGCAGGCGGTGGTGGACAGCCTCTACGACACCCGGTTGCTCCCGTTCGCCGCGAACCTCGCCGCACACCGCCGCGCCCCGCGGCCCCGACACGCCGTTCTGGTCGCACCGGATGCCGGGTGGCCGGCCCGCGCCGCCCGGGTCCTGGCCCGCATCGGGGCCATCGCGGGAGAGCGGGCGCTCTCCCTGGAGCACATCGGGTCCACCGCGGTGCCCGGGCTCGAGGCCAAGGACGTCCTCGACGTCCAGGTCGTGGTGCGCGACCTCGCGGGCGCCGCCGAGCTCGCCGACGACCTGCTCGCCGCGGGGCTGGTGCGGGCGGGCGGTCGCTGGTTCGACCGGCTCCCCGACGGTGGCACGGTCGACAAGGCGTTCGCGGCCAACGCCGATCCTGGGCTCGCGGTCAACTGTCACCTCCGACCCGCGGACTCACCCGCGGCCCGACACGTCCTCTTCTTCCGCGACGCGTTGCGCGCCGACGCGAGGCTACGAGCGGGGTACGCACACCTCAAGGAGCAGTTGGCGGCGGCCCCGCACGCATCCGTCGACGACTACGCGCAGGGCAAGTCGGCCTTCGTGGACCGGGTGCTTGCGCAGAGCTGACCCGCCTGGGCCCTCGTGGGTGGGCTCGTGTCCCAGCCGCGTCCTACAGTCGTCAGCATGCGGCCGACGACAGACATCCAGCGCCGGGTGGCGCCCTTCGAGGTGATCTCGGAGTTCACCCCGTCCGGCGACCAGCCGAGGGCCATCGCCGACCTGGCGAAGCGGATCAAGGCGGGGGAGCAGGACGTCGTGCTGCTCGGCGCGACCGGTACCGGCAAGTCGGCGACCACGGCATGGCTCATCGAGCAGGTCCAGCGTCCGACCCTGGTCATGGCGCCGAACAAGACCCTCGCCGCGCAGCTGGCCAACGAGTTCCGCGAACTGCTGCCCAACAACGCGGTCGAGTACTTCGTGTCGTACTACGACTACTACCAGCCCGAGGCCTACGTGCCCCAGTCCGACACCTACATCGAGAAGGACTCCTCGGTCAACGACGAGGTCGAGCGGCTGCGCCACTCCGCGACCAACTCGCTGCTGACGCGCCGCGACGTGATCGTGGTGGCCTCGGTGTCCTGCATCTACGGCCTGGGCACGCCGCAGGAGTACGTCGACCGGATGGTGACGCTCAAGGTCGGCGACACCATGGACCGCGACGAACTGCTGCGACAGTTCATCACCGAGCAGTACACCCGCAACGACATGGCCTTCACCCGCGGCACGTTCCGGGTGCGCGGAGACACCGTCGAGATCATCCCGATGTACGAGGAGCACGCGATCCGCATCGAGTTCTTCGGTGACGAGATCGACAAGCTGCACACGCTGGACCCGCTGACGGGTGAGGTGCTGGCCGACGAGGAGCTCGTCTACATCTTCCCCGCCTCCCACTACGTCGCGGGACCAGAACGTCTCGAACGCGCCGTGGGCACGATCGAGGCCGAGCTCACCGAGCGTCTTGCCGAGCTCGAACAGCAGGGCAAGCTGCTCGAGGCGCAGCGGCTGCGGATGCGCACGACCTACGACGTCGAGATGCTGCGCCAGGTCGGATCGTGTTCGGGGGTGGAGAACTACTCCCGCCATTTCGACGGCCGCGCACCGGGTTCAGCCTCCAACACCCTGCTGGACTACTTCCCCGAGGATTTCCTGCTCGTCATCGACGAGTCCCACGTCACGGTCCCGCAGATCGGCGGCATGTACGAGGGGGACATGTCGCGCAAACGCACCCTGGTGGACTTCGGGTTCCGACTGCCCAGCGCGATGGACAACCGGCCGTTGCGGTGGGAGGAGTTCCTGGAACGCGTCGGCCAGACGGTCTACCTCTCCGCCACCCCGGGTTCCTACGAGCTCTCGCGCGGCAAGGGGGTGGTGGAGCAGATCATCCGCCCCACCGGGTTGATCGACCCGGAGGTCGTCGTCAAACCCACCAAGGGCCAGATCGACGATCTGCTGCACGAGATCCGCTTGCGGGCCGAGCGCGACGAGCGGGTCCTGGTCACGACGTTGACCAAGAAGATGGCCGAGGACCTCACGGACTACTTCCTCGACCAGGGTGTGCGCGTGCGCTACCTGCACTCCGACATCGACACCCTGCGCCGGGTGGAACTGCTCCGCGAGCTGCGTCAGGGTGATTACGACGTCCTGGTGGGCATCAACCTGCTCCGCGAGGGACTCGACCTGCCCGAGGTGTCCCTGGTGGCCATCCTGGACGCAGACAAGGAGGGTTTCCTGCGTTCGGCGACCTCGCTGGTGCAGACGATCGGGCGCGCGGCCCGCAACGTCTCCGGTCAGGTGCACATGTACGCCGACCGGATCACCCCCTCGATGGAGCAGGCCATCGAGGAGACCAATCGCCGGCGGGAGAAGCAGGTGGCCTACAACAAGGCCAAGGGGGTGGACCCGATGCCGCTGCGCAAGCGGATCGCCGACATCACCGACCTGATCGCCCGCGAGGACGCCGACACCGCAGAGCTGCTCTCCGCCAAGGGTGGCAGCGGTCGGTCGCAGTCGCGGGGGAAGGCCCCGACACCGGGGAAGAGCCGGGCGGGCGCGCGCGGTGCGGCTCTCGTGACCGACTCGATGCCCGCAGCGGACCTCGCCGGCCTGATCCAGGAGCTGACGGACCAGATGCACGCCGCTGCCGCCGAGCTGAAGTTCGAGCTCGCCGGTCGGCTGCGCGACGAGGTCGGGGACCTCAAGAAGGAGTTACGGGGGATGCGCTCGGCGCAGGGTGTCTGAGGTTCAGCTGGTGCTCGGGGCCGGGTCGGCCTGCTGCTCCTTGGTCAGGTGCAGCAGCCACTGTGTCTTTCCACTCGCACGGCCGGTGTGGATGAGGGCGTAGCGGCGGGTCCCGACGCGTCCGTGCAAGGAGAACACCAGCCGCTTGGCGTTGCGATCGTGCTCCTCCCACCAGCCGGTGTCGGCGATGGACTTCGTCCGATCGGTGTAGGTCAGGTGTTCGAGGTCATGGTCCGGGACGGCGATCGCCAACCGGTTGCCGACGGCTGAGCACGGCAGCCCGCGCGGCAGGGCCCACGAGCGCAGTACGCCGTGCTCTTCCAGGCGCAGGTCGTGGTGCGGCCGAGGTTCCAGGTGCTCGTGCAGGACGAACGCGGGTCCCGGCCGCTGGATCTCCTCGGGTGAGCGGTCACCCATTCGGCGCCGATTGCGCGGCGGGCGCAGACGGTGCGGGTGGTGTAGAGGGCGCAGGTGGTGCAGACGGTGCGGGTGGCACCGGGGAGACACTGCCGGTGGACGTCAGGTGGCGTAGCAGAGACTCGCTGATCTCGCGGAGCTGGACCTGTTGTTCCCCGCTCAGCTGGTCGAAGAGCATGCTGCGGACCGTCTCCACGTGGCCGGGGGCCGCCTCCCGCAACTCCTGCATGCCCCGGTCCGTCAGGACGGCCATGAACCCGCGCCCGTCGGTCGCGCAGGCCTCGCGGCGGATCCAGCCGCGTTCTTCCATCCGGGCCACCGCATGCGAGACGCGGCTGCGTGAGGACAGCGAGTTGTCCGCCAGCTCGCTCATGCGCAACGAAGCGTTCGGAGCCTCGGACAGGCGGACGAGCATCTCGTAGTAGGCGTGCACGACACCCGACTCGTGCTGCAGTTGGCGGTCGATGCGGTCCATCAGCAACTGGGAGGCGGAGAGGAAGGCACGCCAGGTCCGCTGCTCGTCGTCGTCCAGCCACCGCACTGTGCTCGCCGCGTCGTCACCGGTTGCGCCCATGCTCCCCTCGCCCGTCGCGGAAGTGGAGACGAGGAGTGCGCTGCCGGTCACCATGCACCCAGAGTAAGCGCCTTCAACTACCCGCGTCCGCTGCTCGGGCATGACGAACCGGGTGGGGGCTGGTGTCGGCGGGGACGCCTAGGGTTGCGCCGTGGCCTCTCGTACCCCCTCCTCGGGCTCCTCCTCGCCCAGCCCGCAGCGCAGCACTCAGCGCACGGCGTCGCGCTCGACCTCGAGCACCGGGGCCGGCAGTCCAGCGCGCGCGGTGTCCTCGGCGCGGGTGGTCACCGACCGCCTCCGGGTCCAGGGGGCCCGTGAGCACAACCTCAAGAACGTCTCGGTCGACCTGCCCCGCGACTCCCTCATCGTCTTCACGGGGCTCTCCGGATCGGGGAAGTCCTCACTCGCCTTCGACACGATCTTCGCCGAGGGCCAGCGCCGCTACGTGGAGTCGCTGTCCGCCTATGCGCGTCAGTTCCTCGGCCAGATGGACAAACCAGACGTCGACTTCATCGAGGGGTTGTCCCCCGCGGTCTCGATCGACCAGAAGTCCACGTCGCGCAACCCACGTTCCACGGTGGGCACGATCACCGAGGTCTACGACTACCTGCGCCTGCTCTTCGCCCGTGCCGGTCGCCCGCACTGCCCCGTCTGCGGGGAAGCCGTCGGCAAACAGACCCCGCAGCAGATCGTCGACCAGTTGCTCGAGATGGCCGACGGCACCCGCTTCCAGGTGCTCGCCCCGGTGATCCGGGACCGCAAGGGGGAGTACGCGGAGCTGTTCCGCGAGCTGCAGGCGAAGGGTTTCGCCCGGGCCCGGGTGGACGGCGAGGTCGTCGCTCTGGAGAACCCGCCGACGCTGCAGAAGAAGCTCAAGCACACCATCGAGGTCGTCGTCGACCGCCTCGTCGTCAAGGAGGGCGTCAAGCGGCGCCTCACGGATTCCGTCGAGACGGCGCTGAACCTCTCCTCCGGCCTGCTCGTCGCCGACCTCGTCGACGTCGAGGGTGACGGCGGGGAGCGCCGCTTCTCCGAGAAGATGGCCTGCCCCAACGAGCACCCCCTCGACATCGACGAGATCGAACCACGCTCGTTCTCTTTCAACTCCCCCTTCGGAGCCTGCCCGGAGTGCTCGGGCATCGGCACCCAGCTCGAGGTCGATCCCGACCTGGTGGTCCCCGACGACGACCTCTCCCTGAACGAGGGAGCCATCGCGCCGTGGACGTCGACGTCGGCCGATTACTTCCAACGGCTCATGACGGCGCTCGCCGAGGACCTCTCGTTCTCGATGGACACCCCGTGGCGCGCGTTGCCCAAGCGCGCCAGAGACGCTCTCCTGCAGGGCAAGGACCATGAGGTCCACGTCCGCTACAAGAACCGTTGGGGCCGTGAGCGGTCCTATTCCACCGGGTTCGAGGGGGTCATGACCTTCGTCAAGCGTCGCCACGGCGAGACCGACTCCGACATGAGCAAGGAGCGCTACGAGGGCTACATGCGTGAGACGCCGTGCCCGGTCTGCCGCGGCGCCCGCCTCAAGCCGTCATCGTTGGCGGTGAAGCTCGGGAACCGCTCGATCTCCGAGATCTGCGCCCTGCCGATCGCGGAATGCTCGACCTTCCTCAACGCCATGCAGCTCAGTGGCCGGGAGAAGAAGATCGCTCAGGCGGTGCTCAAGGAGATCCAGGCGCGGTTGGGGTTCCTGCTCGACGTCGGTCTGGACTACCTCTCCCTCGACCGGCCGTCGGGAACGCTGTCCGGTGGCGAGGCGCAGCGCATCCGGCTCGCGACCCAGATCGGCTCGGGTCTGGTGGGTGTCCTCTACGTCCTGGACGAACCGAGCATCGGATTGCACCAGCGCGACAACCGCCGCCTCATCGACACCCTGACGCGGCTGCGCGACCTGGGAAACACCCTCATCGTCGTCGAGCACGACGAGGACACCGTGCGCGTCGCCGACTGGATCGTCGACTTCGGCCCGGGCGCGGGGGAGCGCGGTGGCGAGGTGGTCCACTCCGGCGACCTCGAGGGCCTGCTGAACAACCCGAGGTCGCTCACCGGGCAATACCTCTCGGGTGCCCGGGAGATCGAGGTCCCGGAGCGGCGCCGTCCCACCGACCCGGGGCGTCAGCTCGTCGTGACCGGCGCGCGGGAGCACAACCTCAAGGACGTCACGGTCGGATTCCCCCTCGGTTGCCTGGTGGCCGTCACGGGCGTGTCCGGGTCGGGGAAGTCGACCCTGGTCAACGACATCCTCTACACGGTGATGGCCAACAAGCTCAACGGCGCGCGTCGGGTGCCGGGTCGGCACAAGTCCGTGCAGGGGCTGGAGCATCTCGACAAGGTCGTGCACGTCGACCAGAGCCCGATCGGGCGCACCCCGAGGTCCAACCCGGCGACGTACACGGGGGTCTTCGACCACATCCGCAAACTGTTCGCCTCCGCCCCGGAGTCGAAGCTGCGCGGTTATCAACCCGGCCGGTTCTCCTTCAACGTCAAGGGCGGGCGGTGCGAGGCATGCTCGGGTGACGGCACGTTGAAGATCGAGATGAACTTCCTCCCCGACGTCTACGTACCGTGCGAGGTCTGTCTCGGTGCGCGGTACAACCGCGAGACGCTCGAGGTCCACTTCAAGGGCAAGACCATCGCCGAAGTGCTCGACATGCCCATCGAGGAGGCTGCGGACTTCTTCGCCGCCGTTCCCGCGATCTCCCGGTTCATGGCCACGCTCACCGAGGTCGGGCTGGGCTACGTCCGGCTCGGGCAACCCGCCACCACGCTGTCCGGAGGGGAGGCCCAGCGCGTCAAGCTGGCCGCTGAGCTGCAGCGCCGCTCCAACGGCCGGACGGTCTACGTCCTGGACGAGCCCACGACCGGGCTGCACTTCGAGGACATCCGCAAACTCCTCGGCGTGCTCCAGGGCCTCGTCGAGAAGGGCAACAGCGTTCTCGTGATCGAGCACAACCTCGACGTGATCAAGAGTGCCGACTGGCTCGTGGACATGGGTCCCGAAGGGGGCGGTGGCGGCGGGAGCGTCGTCGCGGCAGGCACCCCCGAGGAGATCGCCGCGAACCCGGACAGTTACACCGGCCAGTATCTCGCGGAGGTCCTCGGCGTTCCCGGTGGCGGCAGCGCACGGCGCCGTCGGGCCCGGGCCAGCTGAGCGCGAGGACGGCCTCACCCCCGGCGTAGGCCCGCGGGCACCGGGTGGGCGAACGTCGCGAGAACCTCCGGAGGTGCCGTGGGTCGTCGCACCAGGACGGAATGCTTCCCGAGGACAGGACCCGGACGTCGGCCAGCAGGTGCTGCAGGCCATGGCGGCCGCGATGGCACGCCGCCGCTGGAGGGCCGGCGACTGGTGCAGCTCCGAGTCCACGACGGTGTCCCCCGTCAGCAGGACGTGCTCGTCACTGCACCCAGACCTGAGATCTCTGCCGAGGACCTCCGGGCGCCGAC
>JBPBQU010000199.1:0-7837 GCA_050955085.1 Janthinobacterium lividum
GCCGCGCCCCCCCCCCCCCCGCCCCCGCCACTGACGGGGCCGCCCGCATCCGGGGGCGGCCTGCAGGCCCTGGGCCGGTGAACTGAGCGTGGATCGCTCCGTACCCTGACGGGCATGGCCTCCGTTCCCAGCGCCCCACTCGCCCCGCGGTTGCGGACCAGCATGGCCAACGTGCCCGCTTACGTCGCGGGCCGGGCAGCGCAGGCGCGCGCCGGGCTCGAGGTCTACAAGCTGTCGTCCAACGAGAATCCCTACCCGCCGTTGCCGAGCGTGCTCGCGGCGATCACTCGCGCGGCGGCCAGCGTGAACCGTTACCCGGACCCGACGGCGGGCGCCATGCTGGACGCCGTCGCGGCCGGTTGGGGTGTGGACGTGGCGAACCTCGCGACGGCAACGGGCAGCGTGCGCCTGCTCGCCCAGCTGGCGGAGATCACCTGCTCGCCGGGCGATGAGGTCGTCTACGCGTGGCGCTCCTTCGAGGCGTATCCGATCATGGCCGCGATCGCGGACGCGGTGCGTGTCGAGGTCCCCCTGACCCCGGACTTCCGTCACGACCTCCCGGCCATGGCGAGGGCCATCACCGACTCGACCCGGCTCGTGGTGCTGTGCTCGCCCAACAATCCGACGGGGCCGGCGATCCGGGCGGGTGAGCTGGAGGAGTTCCTCGCGCAGGTGCCGAGCGACGTGCTCGTGGTGCTGGACGAGGCGTATCGGGAGTTCGTCGACGACCCCGAGGTGCCGAACGGCGTCGACGTCTTTCGTGCCCACCCCAACGTCGTCGTGCTGCGCACCTTCTCCAAGGCGTACGGACTGGCGGGGCTGCGCGTCGGCGTCGCGCTCGCGCACCCGGAGGTCGCGGCAACGCTGCGTCGTGCGTCCACCCCGTTCGGGGTGACGTCCATCGCCCAGGCCGCGGTCGTGGCCTCCTTGCAGGGTGACGCCAAGGGCGAGCTCATGGAGCGGGTCGCGGCGCTGGTCGCCGAGCGCAACCGTGTCGTCCACGGTCTCCGCGAGCAGGGTTGGCCGGTGCCGCAGGCGCAGGGCAACTTTTTCTGGTTGCCGCTGGGGGGTCGCACGCTCGACGTCGCGGAGGCGTTCGCAACGGAGGGTCTGGTCGTGCGGGCCTTCGTCCCCGACGGCCTCCGCATCACGGTCGCGGAGACCGCGGGCAACTCCCGCCTGCTCGACGTCGCCGCGAGACTCGCCCCTCGGGCCTAGTTCCGCGAGCCTCGTTCCGGCTCGTCTCGTCGAAACGGTTGCGCGAGTCGATTCCCAGCGGGTGCTCCGTCACGTACGCTCCCGTAACATACGCAACCGTAGGTTGGCCTCGTTCGTCGAGGACGACGAGTGGATGAGCCGACCACGCCATGGAGGAGCGCACGTGACCGACGGATCGGTCGCCCCGGTGGGGGCCTCAGGACAGGATCGGGCGCAGGAGCAGATGGTGCAGCTCCTGGACCCAGCCGGGGTGCGGCACCCGCACCCCGAGCACGACGTGGACCTCGAACCCGACGAGCTGCTCGCGCTGCTGCGCGACCTCGTGCTGCTACGCCGCCTGGACACCGAGGGCGAGGCGTTGCAGCGTCAGGGTGAGCTCGGGTTGTGGGTCGGTACGCGTGGTCAGGAGGCCTCGCAGATCGGTTCGGGGCGCGCGCTGCGACGCCAGGACCATGCCTTCCCCACCTACCGTGATCACGGGGCCGCCCTCGCGCGGGACATCGACCCGCTGCACATCTTCAGCATCTTCCGAGGGGTGGATCACGGCGGTTGGGATCCGGTCGCCCACGGTGTGCACCCCTACACGCTGGTGATCGCGGCTCAGCTGTTGCCTGCCGTCGGGTACGCCATGGGCGTCCAGCACGACGGAGCCGTCGGCACCGGGGATCCGGCCCGCGACACCGCCGTCATCGCCTACCTCGGGGACGGCGCCACGTCGCAAGGTGAAGCGAGTGAGGCGCTGAACTGGGCGGCGGTCTACAACGCTCCCGTCGTGTTCTTCTGCCAGAACAACCAGTGGGCGATCTCCGAACCCGTCTCGCGCCAGTCCCCGGTGCCGCTGCACCGCCGGGCCGAGGGGGCCGGGATGCCAGGGGTCCTCGTCGACGGCAACGACGTGCTCGCGGTGCTTGCCGTCGTGCGTTGTGCGCTGGACCGGGCCCGTGCGGGCGGTGGCCCCACGTTCATCGAGGCGTTCACCTACCGGATGGGTGCCCACACGACCTCCGACGACCCGACCCGTTACCGCACCTCCGCCGAGGTCGACGCGTGGCGGGAGAAGGACCCACTCGACCGCTTCCGGGCCTACCTGCGCCGCGAGGGGATCCTCGACGACGACTTCGAGCAGTCCCTGACGGCGGAGTCCGATGCGTTCGCCGAGCGCATCCGCTCCGGGGTGCGCGAGATGCGCGATCCGGACCCGGCAGCCATGTTCGAGCATGCCTACGCCGAACCCCACGCCCAGGTGGTCGCCGAACGCGACGAGTTCCTCGCCGCCTGGGCCCGCCAGGACGCCGAACTCGCCGGAGGGATCGCCTGATGGAACGTATGCCGATCGGGAAGGCCATCAACGCGGGATTGCGCGCGGCCATGGAGCGCGACCCCCGCGTGTTGCTCATGGGTGAGGACATCGGCGCGCTCGGTGGGGTGTTCCGCGTCACCGAGGGCCTGCAGAAGGACTTCGGCGAGGCCCGCGTCCTGGACACCCCGCTCGCCGAGGCGGGCATCGTCGGCACCGCGATCGGGATGGCGTTGCGCGGGTACCGCCCCGTCTGCGAGATCCAGTTCAACGGGTTCGTCTTCCCGGCCTTCAACCAGATCGTCACCCAGCTCGCGAAACTGCGGGCCCGCACGCAGGGTCGATTGTCGGTCCCCGTCGTCATCCGGATGCCCGCGGGCGGTGGCATCGGTTCCGTGGAACACCACTCGGAGAGCCCCGAGGCGTTGTTCGCGCACACACCCGGGTTGCGCGTCGTGACACCCGCGTCGTCGCACGACGCGTACTGGATGGTCCAGCAGGCCATCGCCTCGCCCGACCCGGTGCTGTTCCTCGAACCCGAACGACGTTACTGGGAGAAGGGTGACGTCCAGACGGAGCTGCGCCCGGGTGAGGTTGCGCCACTGCACAAGGCCCGCGTCCTGCGTTCCGGGACGGACGCCACCGTCGTGGCCTACGGGCCGACCGTCCGCCTCGCTCTCGACGCGGCCGCGGCGGCGGCCGAGGAGGGGAACTCCCTCGAGATCGTCGACCTGCGCTCGATCTCCCCGCTCGACGTGGACACCGTTGCGGAATCGGTGCGCCGCACCGGCCGACTCGTCGTCGTGCAGGAGGCACCGGTGTTCTTCGGTGCCGGCGCCGAGATCGCCGCCCGCATCCAGGAGAGTTGCTTCTACTCACTCGAGGCTCCGGTCAAGCGCGTCGGGGGTTACCACCTTCCCTACCCGGCGGCCCGCGTCGAGGAGCACTACCTGCCCACTGTCGATCGTGTGCTGGACGCCGTCGAGCAAGCGCTCGCCGCGTGATAGCACGAGCAAGCGCTCGCCGCGTGATAGCACGAGCAAGCGCTCGCCGCGTGATAGCACGAGCAAGCGCTCGCCGCCCGAGAACCCGAGGAAACAGTTGAACCAGCGGTTCGCCCTACCCGACGTCGGTGAAGGACTCACCGAAGCCGAGATCGTGTCCTGGAAGGTCAAGACCGGTGACACGGTGGCCGTCAACGACGTCCTCGTCGAGATCGAGACCGCCAAGTCCCTCGTCGAACTGCCCAGCCCCTACGCGGGAACGGTCGCCCAGCTCCTCGTCGAGGAGGGGCAGACCGTGGACGTGGGTGTGGACATCGTCGTGGTCTCCGATGGTGCGATGCAGCCCGCGCCCGATCCCGTCGCCACCTCCCCTGCCGGGGGAACGCCGGTCGAGAACGAGGGTTCCGGGGCGACGCTCGTGGGGTACGGCGCACGAGAGGCCGCGCCGCGCCGGCGGCGTTCGAGTCCGGTGATCCCCCAACCCGCTGCGCCTGAAGCCGTTGCGCCTGAAGCCGTTGCGCCTGGACCCGTCACCCGGACGACGAGCGAAACTCCCGTGGAGACCGCCAGCGCTAAGGAGAAGCACGTCCTGGCGAAACCCCCCGTCCGCAAGCTCGCGCGCGATCTCGGGGTGGACCTCGCCGACGCCGCACCCACCGGCCCCGGGGGAACGGTGTCGCGCGCGGATGTCCTCGCCCTCGTGCCGAGCGCTCCCGCGGAACCCCAGCGCCGGGTCGAGCAGCGCGAACGTGAGCACCGCGTCCCCATCCGCGGTGTGCGCAAGGCGACGGCGGCGGCCATGGTCGAGAGTGCGTTCTCGGCACCGCACGTCACGGTGTTCACGACCGTCGATGCGACCCGCACCATGAAACTCGTCCAGCGGCTCAAGACCGACCCCGAGTTCGACGGGATCCGCGTCTCCCCGCTCTTGCTGGTGGCGAAGGCCCTGATCGTCGCGGTGCGCCGCAACCCCGACATCAACTCGACCTGGGACGAGAAGAACCAGGTCATCGTGGTCAAGAACTACGTGAACCTCGGCATCGCGGTGGCCACCCCGCGCGGGTTGCTCGTCCCCAACGTCAAGGACGCCGACGAGATGACGCTCAAGGAACTCGCGATCCACCTCAATCAGTTGGCCGCGACGGCCCGCGAGGGGAAGGCGACACCCAGGGATCTGGCCGAGGGCACCATCACGATCACCAACGTCGGGACGTTCGGTATCGACACCGGGACCCCGATCCTCAACCCCGGTGAGGCGGCGATCCTCGCGGTCGGCAAGATCGCCCAACGGCCATGGGTGCACAAGGGGAAGATCAAACCCCGGTTCCTGGCGCAGCTGGGTATGTCGATCGACCACCGGATGCTCGACGGCGAGAGCGGTTCACGGGCGCTCGCCGACATCGCCGCGGTCCTCGAGGACCCGGCCCGCGCGTTGACCTGGAGTTGAGGCATGACCAACGATCCGACTACCGGAGTCGACAAGAACGACGTCGGGCGTGACGTCCGGCAGTTCCACATCGGCGTCGCGCCGGGGGAGGTCGGCACCGTCGCGCTGCTGCCGGGAGACCCGTTCCGGGTCCCCCTCGTCGCGGAGTTCCTCACCGATGTGAAGGACGTTGCCCACAACCGCGAGCATCGCACCATGACCGGTCACTACCGGGGCAAACTCATCACCGCGACGTCGACGGGTATGGGGTGTCCGTCCACGGCGATAGCGGTGGAGGAACTCGCCCGGGTCGGGGTCACCTCGGTGATCCGGGTGGGCAGTTCCGCTGCCCTCCAACCCGGGATCCGCTCCGGGGACCTTCTCGTGAGTGAAGGTTCACTGCGCAACGACGGCACCACGGCCGCCTACGTCCACCACGGATACCCCGCGGTTCCCGACCTCGAGGTCGCCCTCGAACTGCGTCGTGCTGCCGAGCGTCTCGCGGTGGGGAAGGACTATGCGGTCCGCTCCGGGCTCAACGTGTCCTCCGACGCGTTCTACGCCGAGACCCCCGATGTCGTCGCGGAGTTCTCCCGCCTCGGGATGCTGAACATCGAGATGGAGAGTTCGGCGATGTACGTCGTCGCGCGGTTGCGCGGGCTGCGGGCGGGCATGATCTGCTCGGCGAGCTCGAATCTTGTAGACGGCGCGAGCGTCTACGACGCAGGGCAGCGACTGCACGACGGGTGGATGGCCAGCATCGAGGCCGCCCTCGAGACGGCCGTCACTCTCGACCTCTGAACCGTCGTCGCCGCTGAACTCCGTTCGGCGTAGAGGCTCAGAAGGCCTCGATGCCGAACGCCTCGGCGAGGGTGCGGATGCGCCGGGCGCGACCGAGGCGGGGCAGGTCCGAGCCGTCGCGCACGACGCCGCCGCTCTTCTCGAAGTCGCTGAGGATGTCCCGGGCCCATGTCGCGTCGGTCGATGTCGGGCTCATGACCTCGTTGATGACGGGCGCCTGGTCGGGATCGAGACACAACTTGCCCATCATGCCCAGCGAGACGCCCACGCCGGACTTCTCGCGCAGTTGTGGGAGACCGCCCCCGACGGTCGGGCCGTCGATGGGCCCGGGCAGTGCGCCGATGGTGCTGGCGGTGACGAGGCGGCTGCGCGGGTAGGCCATCGCGATGTCCTCGGCGCTGGCGCCGGTGTCGCGACGATAGTCACCCGAGCCGAACGCGAGTCGGAAGGTGCCGCGTGCGCAGGCGATGTGGCGGGCATCCTCGATTCCCAGGGCCGATTCGCAGAGGGCGACGATCGGGACGTCGCCCCCCAGGGCCGCCGACGTGGCCTCGACCTGCTCGGCCGCCTCCGTCTTGGCCAGCATGACGCCCAGCAGGTTGGGGGTCCCGCGCAGCTCGTCGACGTCGGCCTGCCAGTGCGGGGTCGTCACGTCGTTGATGCGCACGAAGGCGCGACCCCCGTCGCGTAGCCACGTGATGACCTCGGCGCGGGCGGAGTCCTTGCGGCTGGGATCGACGGCGTCCTCGATGTCGAGGACCACCTGGTCGGCGCGGGAGGCCAGTGCGGGGTCGAACAGTTCCGTGCGCGTCGCGTTGACGAGCAGCCAGGTGCGCGCGTACCGCGGCTCGACGATGTGCGCCGTGCGTTCTCCGGCCATGCCGTGTCTCCTCCGTCAACTGATCGGTCGTTCGTGCTGCTGCCCGACCGTAGCGCCGAGATGCGCCCGGGGGTGCCGCGGCCCGCGGTGGGGTGGCCGAGGTCACGTACGCCACAGGCCGGTGGGCACCTGCGGGATTCCTCCTGCGCACGTCCCGCACACCTTCCGGTGCCCGACCCCGCGACGCCGGCGCCTCCCGCTCGCAGGTTCGCCGCGTTGCGCAACCGCGGCTGCGGTCCGTACCTCGTGGGCGGGATGCTCGCGATGATGGCCGACACCATCGAGCACGTCATCACCTACTGGGTGCTCTGGCAGATCTTCCACTCACCCGCACTCACCGGTTCCAGGTCATCAGCCACCGGACGCCCTTCCTGGTGTTCTCCGTCTGGTTCCGCGGGTTGGCGGACCGTCACGACTGCCGGCGCGTCGTCCAGGTAACTCAGGGGCTGTTCATGGCGGTGTCGATCGGGTGGGGTGTTATGTCCGTCACGGGCACGCTGACTATTCCTGCGGCGTGCATACTGCTCGTCCTGCACGGGACCGCAGGTTCGTTGTGGCGACCTGCGGAACAAGTGCTGTTGCAGGACTTCGTAGGCGTCGAGGACGTCCCGAGTGCGGTGCGGTTGAATTCGACGTTTCAGAGCCTCGGCATCCTGCTCGGATCGGTCGTCGACTCCGAACTACTGCTCGGCTTCGGGGCGAAGGCGGGCATCCTCGTCAACGCGGCCATCTATCTACTGTTGACGGTTCTGTTGTTGCGCAACCGGTTCACCGGTCACACCCGTGAGGGTTTCCTCGCGCGTCAGCGCATCAGTGCGATGGGTGCAGTGCGCTCGATCGGCACGGTGACCCGCGATCCCGCGATCGCGGGTGCGGTAATCGTGGCGGGTCTCACGTCGTTCTTCATCGGTTCGGCACTGCAGACCGTGATGCCGAGTTCGCCGACTCCCTCGGTTCGGGTGCGTCGGGTACCACCTATGGCGTCCTCCTCTTCGCGAACGGACGTGGCGGTGTCGTCGGCGGGATCGTCCTCGAGGCCACCGGTTGGATACGCCCGAACATCACCGCGGGTGTCGTCTCCACGCTCTTCTTCGCCGGGGCGATCGCGAGTTTCGCGGTGTCCGGCAGTCTCTGGTTCGCGGTGGTGATGCTCGTCGTGGATGGTATCGCGAACCTCGTCTCCACGTCGGTCACGCAGACCGTGGTCCAGC
>JBPBQU010000200.1:0-7773 GCA_050955085.1 Janthinobacterium lividum
CATCGATGCGCTGCAGCGCAACGTTGAAACTCGCGAACTGCTCGATCAGCAGTCTGCGCAACTCCGCGTCGGCCCCGCCGTCTGTGGCGTTCATCGGTCTCCTGGTCAGAGTCGTATCGAGGCGAGAGGTGGATACCCGGCCAGTTTCCTCGAAAGGTCAGCACGCAGGGGCCGTTGCCACCTCACCCATCGGCAGATCTCCCCGCTCGCTGAGGGGGAGCGGCACCCGGCGCGAACCCAGTGCTCGTCGAGACGATCGTGCAGACCGCACGAAAAACCCGGACCGGGGCGTGAGCTCCGGTCCGGGCTTTTTGCTGCTGAGAGCGGTGGCGGTGGGATTTGAACCCACGGAAGAGTCTCCCCTTCACACGCTTTCGAGGCGTGCTCCTTAGGCCGCTCGGACACGCCACCATAGATCACCTTACACGGTCCCGGTGTCGTTCCCCTCCGCCTGCGGGCCGCCTCGCGTCGTCTTCCGGCGGGCGGCGAAGAACTCGTCGAGGAGCGCCTCGCACTCCTCTTCCAGCACTCCACCTGCGACCTCCACGACGTGGTTGAGGCGCCGGTCGCGCACCACGTCGCGCAGTGATCCCGCCGCCCCGAACCGTGGGTCCCACGCGCCGAGCACGAGGCGATCCACGCGCGCCAGCACCGTCGCACCGGCGCACATCGTGCAGGGTTCCAGGGTCACGACGAGAGTGCATCCGGTCAGTCGCCATTCACCGCGGGTCCTGGCCGCGGCCCGCAGCGCGAGGATCTCGGCGTGCGCGGTGGGGTCGCCGCTCGCCTCTCGCTCGTTGCGTCCGCGACCCAGGACGACACCCTCGGCGTCGACCACCACCGCTCCGACCGGGACATCATCGCTTGCTCGGCAGCCGCGGGCCTCGGTCAGTGCGAGTCCCATCCAGTCGCCCCATTGCGGCAACCGGGCCAGCCCGTCGCGCCCGTTCAGCGCAGTGATTCCAGCACGTCGGCGAAGCCCAGGAGTTCCCCGATCTCGACCGTCGCCACCGACGGGTCGGCTCCCGAACCGGCGAGGCGCAGCAGGACGTCGGCCGAGCAACCCAGGTCGGCCAGTAGATCGGCGTCACCGGCCCAGACGTCCTCCAGTGCAGTCGGAGACGCGACCACAGGTTCGGAGGAACCGTCCTCATCCCCGGCGAGGAGGTCGGGGTCGGACGTTCCCGACTTGGCCACCGCCGCCTTCCGCCTGCTGGGCGGGGGGAGTTCGGCGAACAGTTGGGCGTAGGAGCTGTCGCCCGCCGCGACCGCGTCGGAGACGAACACCCGGACGTCGACGTCGCCGTCACTGCGGACGATGGCGAACCATTCGTCCTCGCGTTCCAGGACGGCGAGGACGACGGCGTCGTCCAGGCTGCCGGCCTCCTCGACGGCGCCGCGCAGGACATTGCCGAGATCGTCAGGGGAAGCCGCCTCCAGGTAGACGTCGACGGATCGCCAGTCCCCCGTGGTGGTGGGACGGCCGGCCCGGTCGCCGATGGGCTCGTCGGAAGAAAGCACTGCGGTGAAGTACGCCACCCGAGCATGGTGTCAGGCCGGGCGGGGAGGCGCCCAGCACGGATAGGTTTCCCGCCATGCGCCTCGCCGTCATCGACCACCCACTCGTCGCCCACAAACTCACGGCCCTGCGGGATGCCTCCACCGATTCTCCGACGTTCCGCCGGCTCGCGGACGAGTTGGTGACCCTGCTCGCGTACGAGGCGACCCGCGACGTCCGTGTCGAACCGCACCCCGTGACGACCCCGGTCGCACCGACGACGGGGGTCAGGCTCAGCTCGCCCAAGCCGATCGTCGTGCCGATCCTGCGCGCCGGGCTCGGGATGCTCGACGGCATGGTCCGGTTGCTGCCCACGGCCGAAGTGGGTTTTCTCGGGATGATCCGCGACGAGTTGACCCTGCAGGCCACGACGTACGCGAACCGGCTGCCCGACGACCTCTCCGGCCGGCAGGTCTACGTGCTCGACCCCATGCTGGCGACCGGGGGGACACTGGTCGCCTCCATCAGGTACCTGCTCGAACGCGGAGCCGTCGACGTCACGGCGATCTGCCTGCTGGCCGCACCCGAGGGGCTCGAGGTCGTCCGGCAGGCCTTCGACGACCTCGCACACGTGAGCATCGTGACGGCCGCCGTGGATGAACGTCTCGACGAGAGCGGCTACATCGTCCCCGGTCTCGGGGACGCCGGGGACCGGCTCTACGGGGTCGTCTGAGAAGTCGTCGCCGACCCGGCGACGAACCCCTCGCTCAGCCCCGCCCCGCTTATCGCGGCGCGGGGCTTCGTCGTGGGTGACCCTTTCCGGCAGGATGTGCCCGGTCGTGTGTATTTCCACCACGGTGGGTCATCTCTCGGGGCGTTCGGATGAACGCAGGAAGGAGCTCGGGCATGAAGTGGCGTCGAGTTCTCTGGTGGGTCCTGATCGTCTTCGCGCTGTACGCCGTCTACAAGGCGCCGGACTCGGCCGCGGCTTTCGTCCGCAGTGTCGGTGAAGCGCTGGGTACCCTCGTCAGCAGCGTGGGCGAGTTCTTCGACGGGTTGCTGAGCTGACGCAGGAGCGGCGCCGGGTGAAGCGACGGGACGCCGCCCGAACCGAGGGTCTCGGGGTCCCGCTGTCCTCTGGTGCGGCCATTCATCGTCGCGACGGGGTGCTGGTGCACGTCGCCCCCGATGACTTCGACGAGGATGTCCAGGCGCGTTCCGAGGACCCGTTGGCCGAAGTGGTGATCGAGGCCGAGTGTGAGGACGAGGACCCGCTTCTGGAGACCCTGCCCGCGTCGGTGGCGAAATTCGTCCTCGCGACCGAACTGGTGCGGGTCTCCAAGCGCCGACACCGCCTGGTGCTGCTGGAGCCGCTGGCAACGTGCGTGCTGGGCTTCGCGGCGCTGATCTGGCTGGTCCTGCAGGTTCGCGACGTCCCCCACGTGCCGACGGTGTTGTTCGTGGCCTGGTTCGTCCTGCTGGGACGCACGGCCTGGAAGGTGCTCGGTTGGTACCGCGACTGGTTCGTGGCGACGGACAAGCGATTGATGCGCACCTCGGGGATCCTCAACCGCAAGGTCGCGATGATCCCCATGTCGAAGGTCACCGATATGACGTACCAACGGTCCTGGATGGGCCACGTGTTCGGCTACGGGGAACTCGTCCTGGAGTCCGCGGGTCAGAACCAGGCGCTCAGCGACGTGAAGTGGGTGCCGCTGCCGGATCTCGTGCACCGACGGATCTGCGAACAGATCTTCGGTGAGGTTCGCCCGGTACGGGGTGGGGTGCCGCTCTCGGTGCGGGCTGCGAAGGCCACCGCCCGGGCGGTTCGTCGGGCCCGCACGAAGGCGGGTGCACGACGCCACGGCAGGTCGTCCGGACGCTGAACTCGCCGGAACGTGCAGCAGGGGGCGGGATCCCGAGGATCCCGCCCCCTGCTGCGTCCGTGGTGCGTCAGCTCACTGAGCGGCGCGGAACTGGTCGATGATGCTCGAGGAGATCGGGCCACGCGGCGCGACGGAGATCCCGTTCTCGGCGGCCCAGGCGCGCACGGCGCGGGCGTCCACAGCCGCACCGGTTGCGGAGGCCGACTTCTTGGCGGCCCTCTTGGCCGTCGTCTTCTTGGCCGGGGCTGCTGCAGGCGTAGCGGTCTCGGTGTCGGATTCGTCCGGGACCGAAACCGGAGCCGCGGTCTTCTTCGCTGCCGTCTTCTTCGCGGTGGTCTTCTTGGCCGCGGTGGCGGAAGCGGCGGCGGGGGTGCCGGACAACGCAGCCGGGAGGTCTTCCCACGAGACCGAGGTGGCGGCCCGCGCCGTCGCCGGGTTCCACGAGACACCGTTCGCGTTCACCGTGAAGGTGCCGATCTTGCGACCGTTGCGCTTGACGGGGATCTCGAGATCGACGGCACCGACGGGCAGTTCGGTGGCCACCTTCAGTGCGACGTCGTGAGTTGCCATGTTGAGCTCCAGGGGAAGTGGTTGAACAATGCTGAATCCCATGGAACCACAGTTGTCCACGAACTCGCGCATCGAAGGGTCGTTTCTCGCGCTATCGAGTGTGTTGTTCGGCGCACCCTGTCCCGGTTCCCGTCGGGGTGTTCGGGAGAGGCCCTTCTCCGGCAGGTCCCGGGTGGCGTTCCGCAGAACAGGGGAAACAATGAGAACCCCGCTCGGAACCCCCGTTGGCGCCGGAACCGGTTGGCTGAACCCTTGCCAGGCGTAACAGCCAGTAGTCGTAGGTTGCGACCTTCACGGTTCGGTGCGGTATTCCTGTGGGATTCCCGGCGGTAGGTGATGGCGCCCCACGGGGCGGGTCCTCGGAGAATGGAACTCTGCGGGAGGACCGGAGTTCCGACATCCGAGGTGGGTTCTGTGTGTGCGGCGCGGAGGGTGTGCTCACGGCCAGGAACGTCGGTGTGGAACGGTGGCCAGTACGTCGCGGACCCGACGGCAGGGGGGGCTCGGGTGAGATGCCGACGACAGATGCACGAAAGGGCCTAGCCGACGGCCAGGCCCTTGGTGAGGAAGGTGCGCCCGAAGGGATTCGAACCCCTAACCTTCTGATCCGTAGTCAGATGCTCTATCCGTTGAGCTACGGGCGCAGACGCCAGAACTGTCCCGGCGACGGGCTCTACTGTAGCGGGCCTCAGCGCTGTGCACCAACCGATTGCGCGGCAGCGGGTCCGAGGCGCCAAAGTCCGGGCACGAAACCCGGCTGTTCTCTCGGCAACGACGACAAGAGCCCCGTCCACGGTGTGGACGGGGCTCTCGGCCCGGCGGAGGTGGCGAGATTTGAACTCGCGAGGGGGTTGTAGCCCCCAACCCGCTTAGCAGGCGGGCGCCATAGACCGGACTAGGCGACACCTCCAACGCTTCAGAGGTTAGCAGCACCCGGCATGCGAGCATCGCCAGCGATGAGCCACAGTCAGGATGAGTCCCAGAACCAGCCGGAGCAGTCCAGCAACCGACCTCCCGGCTCACGCGGGGGAGTCCTCCGCCCAGGTCGTCGTCGCGTCGTCGGGGTGGCCGGCGCGGTCGTCGTGCTCGGCGGTGCAGCGGCCCTGTGGGAAGGCAGTCGCCGCCGCGACCACGGTTCGGATGCCCGAGCGGCGGCTGACGGGGTCGCGCGCGCCTGGAGCAGTGGCAAGTGGGTGGACGCGGGGTTCGTCGCCGCGGACGCCCGGACGCCGATACCCGCCGACCTCGCCGCCGAATACGCCCGGTTGGTCGGCGGCCTCGCCCGACTCGCGCCCGTGGTGCGCGTCACGTCGATGGATCTTGATTCGCTCGGGGACGGGAACGCGCTCGCCCGCCTCGCCGTCGCCTTCGACCTGGCCGCGGGCCATGGCGCGGCTCCGGGAAGTGAGTTCGCCTACGCGACGACGCTTCGGTTACGCCGCGAGGGTGACGGCGACCCGCAATGGCGAGCGCTGTGGGAACCCGTTCTGGTGCACCCCTCGCTCACAGCCGGCGCGACGTTGGTTCTCGAACGCAGCCAACCGCAGCGGGCCGATGTCCTGGGCCGCGACGGTCGACCCGTCGTGACCGACACCCCGGTGGTCCAGGTCGGCGTTCAACCGTCGCGAACCACTGATCCCGCGGGAACGGCGGCGGCGCTCGGGGCCGCCCTCGGTGTGGACGCAACAGGCCTCACGACTCGGATCCAACAGGCGGCTCCTGATGCGTTCGTGGAGGTGATCACTCTGCGCCGCAGTGACTACGACGCCCAGCGTGATGTCCTGCAACCCCTTCCGGGAACCGTCTTCCGGGAGTCCACGCTGCCGCTCGCGCCCACCCGGGGTTTCGCCCGGGCCCTGCTGGGCGGTGTCGGTCAGGCCACCGCCGAGGTCATCGAGGGTTCGCGGGGGCGCTACGCCGTGGGTGACGTCGCGGGAATCTCGGGGATCCAGCAACGCTACGACGAGCGGCTCGCCGGGCGGGTCGGGATCGTGGTGCGCGCCGAGGGGGGCGCCGACGCCGTCTCCAAGGAACTGCTGAACGTCGCGGCGGTGCCGGGTGAAACCGTGCGCACGAGCCTGGTGGTGCAGGTGCAGGAGGCCGCCGACGACACCCTCACGGGGACGACGGAGGCCGCGCTCGTCGCGCTCGACGTCAGGACGGGGGAGGTGCTGGCTGTCGCGAACTCACCCGTCGACGGTGGCGACCGGGCACTCACCGGTCGGTTCGAGCCCGGTTCGACGTTCAAGGTCGTCACGACCCTCGCCTTGTTGGCTCTCGGATTGGATCCTGAGCAGACGGTGGCCTGTACCCCGACGTACACGATCGAGGGTCGAACCATTTCCAACTTCGAGGACGAGGCGTTCGGTGACGTCTCGTTCCGGACCGACTTCGCGCGTTCGTGCAATACCGCTTTCGCGAGCCTCAGCCCGCGGTTGGCCGACGACGCACTGCCGAGGGCGGCGGCCCAACTCGGGGTGGGCACGGCCTGGTCGACGGGGGTGGACACCTTTGCCGGGGACGTACCGGCGGCGGAGTCCGCCGTCGACCTCGCGGTAGCGAGTTTCGGCCAGGGCCGGACGTTGGTGAGCCCGCTGGCGATGGCGGTGGCCGCGGCCTCCGTGGCCGCGGGGAAGGTCGTCAGCCCCGCGATCGTGCTGGAGCCTGCCCCCGAGACGGTGGCCACGACCTCGGTGTCGACACCGCCCGCGGACCCGGCGTTGCTCACGACCCTGGGTGGGCTCATGCGCGAGGTCGTGACCGCGGGTACCGGTAACGCACTGCTCGGCGTGCCCGGTGAGCCCGTACACGCCAAGACGGGGACTGCGGAGTACGGGAGCAGTGATCCGTTGCCGACACACGCGTGGTTGATCGGTTATCAGGGATCGATGGCTGTCGCGGTCTTCGTCGCCGACGGCGTCAGTGGGGGCGCGGTCGCCGCACCGTTGGCGGCCGATTTCCTGCGTCGCGTGGCCGCAACCGGGGTGGGCTGAGTCACCCGGTAGGCCCATCCCGGGGATTGATTCTGTGCGGATCGTGAGCACGAACGGCGGGGATCCCGGCGAAAACCCACACGGGATCCACATCAGTGCGGTGGGGGGAATTGCCACGGGACCCCGTGAGGGGTCAAGATATCGCGGTACGCCCAGTGGGCTACATGCAGCCCGGCTCATCCCCCCCGAGCCGGACTGTTGGACGGCCCCCGCTCCCCCCCAGCGGGGGTCGTCTCTTTTTTCGTGGTCTCCCCTCGTGCCCCGCGTGCTGTCACCGCGGTGTCCACACTGTCCGCGCGGGTCGGGTTGTCCCCAGGTCACGGGCGGGAGCGTCGAGGGAGCCGTCGTCGCGGTCACGGTGGTCTCCCGACCACTGCGAGGAGCAACCCGTGCCCGCTGCCCGACCCCGATCGAGAACCACCCCCCGAAGGCCCGCGCCGGTCGTACACCCCGGTGTCGCCACCGTGGACCTGCTGACCGGTGACGACGCCCTCGCCGACGCCGTCACGAGAGTGGCGGCCGTCGCCGGCTGCACCCTCCGCCGCCGGGGTGCGCAGGATGTGCACGGCGGGAGGCCCCCCACGGGGACGGCAGCGCTCGACCTGCTCCTCGTGGGCGAGGACGCCGACCGCAGCGAAGTCGCCCAGGCCCGGGCCCTCGGTGCCCGCCAGGTGGTCCTCGTCGGACGTGCTCCGGTCGATGCCGGGTGGTGGCAGCGTGCCGCGGACCTCGACGCCGTCCACGCGGCCGTCCTGCCCGAGGCCGAGGGCTGGCTCGTCGAGACCCTGGAGGCGGCGGCCGACGGCCCACGACCCGTCGGGCGCGT
>JBPBQU010000201.1:0-7695 GCA_050955085.1 Janthinobacterium lividum
TGGCGGACAGGTTCGACCACCATCCGGGTCACCACCCACGCCACCGCACCCACGAGCAGCACGAGCGCGACCCCCCCGCCGACGAACGTGGTGCGCACCAGGGAGACGGTCTGCTCCTCGCTTGCGAGGGAGTAGACGAAGTACAGCTCGTACCTGCCCGCCCGCGGCAGCGTCACCGTGGAACCCACGACGAGCGAGGGTGCCCCGGCACCGTCGGAGAGGTCGACGATCTGCAGTTGCTGCGCGTCGGAGGAGGTGACGCCGGCACGTAGCGACGACGGCACGTCACCCGCGTCGAGGCCGTCGGAGGCGACATCACGCACGAGCACCCGGCCGTCACCCGCTCCGAGCGGGGACCCCGTGTCCCGCAGCAGGATCACCCCGCGCACCCGGTCCGGGCCCGCACCTTCGAGCGAGGAGACGACGTCACCCGCGAGCTGCTCGACCTCGGCGGACGTCGTCGTGGTGGCGGCGTCGAACTGCTGCTGGGCCGTGCCCGCCCCGCGAGCCGCGTCGGCCAACGCCACCTGCTGGCGTTCCGCGACGAGACCGTCCGCGATCCCGTCGAGCAGGAAGGAGCCGACGCCGACGACGACGGCGAGGCCGAGGACCGTCGTGAGGGACACGACCCGCAGCTGCAACGAGGCCCGCCAACGGGCGACCCACGGGATCAGGAACCGGCCCCACGACCGCCACCGACCCAGCAGGGCGGCGCGCCGCCTCACAGTGGTCCTGCGCGGTACCCCACTCCGCGGACCGTCACGACGATCTCCGGGTGCTCCGGGTCGCGTTCGATCTTCGAGCGCAAACGCTGGACGTGGACGTTGACGAGCCGGGTGTCGGCCGCGTGCCGGTAACCCCAGACCTGCTCCAGCAGGAGTTCGCGCGTGAACGCCTGCCAGGGCTTGCGGGCCAGCGTCACCAGGAGCTCGAACTCCAGCGGCGTCAACGGCAACGAACGGCCCTCCCGGCGCACCGAGTGTCCCGACACGTCGATGGAGAGGTCGCCGATGCGCAGCGTCTCGGGGGGCCGCTCCCCCGGTGAGCGCAACCGGGCCCGTACCCGCGCGACGAGTTCCTTGGCCTTGAAGGGTTTGACGACGTAGTCGTCGGCCCCGGCTTCCAGCCCCAGGACGACGTCGATCGTGTCGCCCTTCGCGGTCAGCATCACGATGGGGACACCGGACTCGGCGCGGATCGAGCGACAGACCTCCATGCCGTCGGTGCCGGGCAGCATGAGGTCGAGCAGCACGAGATCGGGCCGGGTGGCCCGGAACGCGTTCAGCGCCTCGTCCCCATTCGTGCAGAAGCGGGTCTCCAGACCCTCGCCCTGCAGCACGATCCCCAACATCTCGGCGAGCGCGGTGTCGTCGTCCACCACGAGGACGCGTCCCCTCATGGGGTCATCTTGCCGTCCAGGAGGGTCCCCGGGGTGCCAGCCACGCCAACGGGCCCCCAGGTACGCGATCGCAATTCCCCCCTACCGCATTCATTCACGCACCGTTACTCCCCGTTACTTGGGAGCACGGCGGGGACGGGTCGCGTCTGGCACCATGAACAGCGATCACCCGACGAACGCGAGAGACGAGCGCGAGCGGTGCGAGCCGCCGCGCGGAGGCGACGACATGAGCCAGTGGGAGCGTCCTGACGACGTGGCCGGGCCGGGTTGGACCGCGCCCGGTGAGCCACCCGTGACCCCCGCCACGACCCCACCCGGGCCCGCCAGGAGCTGGGGCACCCTCCCCGGAGGGAGCGGTCGGCCACCCGGAGCGCCTCGGCCGGGGGTCATCCCGTTGCGCCCCCTCAGCCTGGGCGAGATCTGGGACGGCGCGTTCCGTGCCTTCCGGCAGAACCCCAAGGTCATGATCGGTCTCTCGGCGCTCGTCGTCGTCGTCACCTCGCTGATCACCCTGTTCGCCACGTTCGCCGCCACCAGCGATCTCGCCGGGCTCGCGAACAGCGTCGACGCCAGTGGGAGGGGTGACGCGGGTGAGGTGTTCGGGGTGCTGCAGCGATCGATACCGGTGTTCGTCGTCTCTGCACTACTGCAGGTCGTGTCGGTCCTCATCCTCAACGGGATGCTCATCGTGAGTGTCAGTCGCGCGGTCGTAGGGCGCACGATCGGCCTCGCGGAGCTCTGGCGGGTGTGCCGGCGACGCCTCGGCGCGCTCGTCGTGCTCTCGCTGATCATCACGATCGTCGGCGTGGTCGCCGGTGCCGTGATGCTGGCCCCGGGAGTACTGCTCGCGGTGTCCTCCGACTCGGGCGGGGCCACCGCGGCCGCCGTGGGGCTGATCCTGCTGGGAGCCGCGGGCTGGGTGGTCCTCGGAGCCTGGCTGTGGGTGAAGTGGTCGATGGCCACCCCCGCACTGCTGCTCGAGGGGTTGAGCGTGCGACGCGCGCTGGGCCGCTCCTACGCCCTCACGAAACGGTCCTTCTGGCGGACCTTCGGGATCCTGGCCCTCACCACGGTCGTGGTCTACATCGTGGGAATCCTCGTCGGGCTGCCCTTCTCGTTGCTCGGCGGCGCGATCGGCGCGGTGACCGACGCGAGCTCCGACGGCGCCGGTTTCAAGATCTCCCAGTCCATCAGCACCGTCGGTTCCATCATCGGCAACGTCATCGGCTTCCCCTTCCTGGCGTCGGTGACGGCGCTGGTCTACGTCGACCTGCGCATGCGCCGCGAGGGGCTCGACGTGGAACTGCACCGCGCGGCAGCGGGCGGATGAGACTGCCGACCCGCGTCCCCGTGACCCCCGACCGCGATGAGGCCCGCGAGTGGCTCGCGCGAGAACTGGCCCGCCCCGAGTACCGCGAGGCGCAGGGATCCTGGCTGCAACAGCTCTGGGACCGGGTCCGCGAAGCGTTCGACACCATCTCCGTCCCGGGACTGGGGACGAACTGGACCGGGGTGGTCGTCGTCCTGGCGCTGCTGGCAATCGTCGTGGTGGCGGTGTTGCTGGTGGCCGGACCCCTGCAGCGCAGCGTGCGCGCCGACGGTGGAGACGCGGTGTTCGTCTCGGGACCACAGTCCTCGGCCGAGCACCTGACGCGGGCCGACGCCGCCGCCACCGCCGGGGACTTCGAGACCGCCGTGCAGGAACGCTTCCGCGCGTTGGTGCGCTCGCTGGAGGAACGTGCGCTCATCGACCGCCGCCCCGGGAGGACCGCCTACGAGGTCGCGCTGGAGGCATCCGGGCCGCTGCCGCAGTGCGCCGCGGGGCTCATCCGCGCCGCGCGGACCTTCGACGACGTCCGTTACGGCGGGCGGGGGGCTGACGCCGGGACCGACGAGCTCCTGCGCCGCGTGCTCTCCGAGGTCGCCGGCACGCGACCTGCGCCTTTCCGGGCCGCGGCGAGCGCGTGAGCACCACCAGCGTGTCGAGCGCGCCGCCGGATGTGGGCAACGCCCCCGCCCTCACCCACTGGAGACGATCGCGCACCCTCGTGCTCGCCCTCGCACTCGTGTTGGCGCTGGCCGCGTTGCTCGCGCTGCTCTCCCCGCGCACGACGCGTGGTGCGCTGGCCCCGGACTCCGTCTCACCCTCGGGCGCCCGGGCCGTGGCCCGCGTGCTGGCCGAGCAGGGGGTCGAGGTGCGGGCCGCACGCAGCTTCCGGGCCGCCACGGAGGGCCTCGGATCCGGACGGGCCACCGTGCTCGTCACCGAACCCGACCTCCTCTCGGCGCAACGCCTGCAGGGACTCGCCGACTCCGGCGCCGACATCGTGCTGCTGCACCCCTCGGACACCGCCCTCGACACCCTCGCCCCCCAGGTGAGCACGTCGGGCAAGAGTGCCGGGGGTGAGCGCGACCCCGGGTGCGACGCGGTCGGCCCGGCCGCGGCGGGCGCCGCGCGGGCCGGCGGGGTGACGTACGCGGTCCCGGCGCGGGCCGCGACGAGCTGCTACGGCGGCTCCTACGTCGAGGTGCCCGCGCAGGGCCGCCACGGCCGGGTCACCGTGCTCGGTCAGTCCGATGTCCTCACCAACCGCTACGCGGACGAGGACGGCAACGCAGCGCTCGCACTGCACACCTTGGGTACCTCCCCGACCCTCGTCTGGTACCTGCCGGACCCCCTCGACACCGCGGAAGCCGCCGTCCCGCTGAGCACCCTGGTACCGGACTGGGTTGGTCCGTCGACCGGGTTGATCGTCGTCGCGGGGTTGGTGCTCGCCGCGTGGCGGGGACGACGACTCGGCCGGCTCGTGAACGAACCACTGCCCGTGGTGGTGCGTGCAGCCGAGACCGTCGAGGGTCACGGCCGCCTCTACGCCGGTGCCGGTGCCCGCGAACGCGCCGCGGACGTCCTGCGCGCCGCGACGGCACGTCGGTTGCGCGGGATCGTCCGACTGGACCCCGCAGCCTCCGTCACCGACGTCGCCGACCAGGTCGCCCGGGTCACCGGCCGACGGCCCGCGCAGGTACGCGAACTCCTCGCGTCGGCACCGCCGATCGACGACCAGGGTCTCCTGCGGTTGGCAGACGCCCTCGACCACCTCGAACACGACGTCCGCCACCGTGGGGCGTGAGGACCAGCATGAGACGACCGCACGGTGTCCGCCGAACGTGATCCGCACCAGAAAGGCCCGCCCCGTGAGCGAGACCCCCGAACCGAGCCCGAGCCGCGAGGGCGCACACCCCGCTGCCCACCCCGACAGCAACCAGACCATCGACCACCCCGCCGAGCAGACCATCGAGCACCCCGTCGAGGAGACCATCGAGCAGACCCCCGATCACCCCGTCGATCACACGGTCGACGAGGCGCGGGAGGCGTTGCGCGCGGTTCGCCAGGAGGTCGCCAAGGCCGTCGTCGGCCAGGACGCAGCGGTCACGGGAATGATCATCGCCGTTCTCTGCCGCGGCCACGTACTGCTGGAAGGTGTTCCGGGAGTAGCGAAGACCTTGCTCGTGCGGACGCTGGCGGCCGCATTGCAACTGGACACCAAACGCGTCCAGTTCACCCCGGACCTGATGCCCGGGGACGTCACCGGCTCGCTGGTGTACGACGCACAGAGCGCCCGATTCTCCTTCCGCGAGGGGCCCGTCTTCACGAACCTGCTGCTGGCCGACGAGATCAACCGGACACCGCCCAAGACGCAGGCTTCGCTGCTGGAGGCGATGGAGGAGTCACAGGTCTCCGTCGACGGTGAACCGCGACCACTGCCCGACCCGTTCATCGTCGCGGCAACCCAGAACCCCGTCGAGTACGAGGGCACCTACCCCCTGCCCGAGGCGCAACTGGACCGCTTCCTGCTCAAGCTCACGCTGCCGCTGCCCCCGCGTGAGGACGAGATCGAGGTGCTCGCCCGGCACGCCGGCGGGTTCGACCCACGCGATCTCGCGGCCGCCGGGGTGCGCGCCGTCGCGAGCCCGGCGCACCTGCGGCTGGCCAGCGCCGCGGTGCGCCGGGTACAGGTCTCACGCGAGGTGCTCGGCTACGTCGTCGACGTGTGCCGCGCGACGCGCTCCTCGCCCTCGCTCGCCCTCGGGGTGTCACCGCGCGGGGCGACCGCCCTGCTGGCAACGGCGCGCGCCTGGGCGTGGTTGTCGGGACGGGACTACGTCTCCCCCGACGACGTCAAGGCACTGGCCCGCCCGACGTTGCGCCACCGCGTGCAGCTACGCCCCGAGGCAGAACTCGACGGCGTGAGCGTCGACGCCGTCCTCGACTCGGTGCTGGGCGCCGTGCCCGTACCGCGATGACGATCCCGCCCCTTCCCGCGAGCCCGTCCACTCTGTCCGGGGGCCTGCCGTGGCGCTGACGGGTCGGGCACCGTTGCTCGTCCTGCTCGGGGTCGTGCTCGCGGTCGCCTGGCCCGGCTGGGGTGCGTTCTGGACGTGGTCGGCGCTGAGCCTTGTCCTGCTCGCCCTCGACGTCCTGCTCGCCGCGTCGCCGAAACGGCTGCTGCTGCAACGCCTCCCGATGCCCGCGGTACGCCTGGGCAATCCCCGCGAGAGCGAACTGATGCTCGTCAACTCCGGGAGCCGGCGGGTGCGCGGGGTGCTGCGCGACGGCTGGCAACCCTCGGCGGGCGCCCGCCACGACCGGCACCTCCTCGACGTCGCGGCCGGCGAACGGCGCCGACTGAGCACCGAGCTCGTCCCCACCCGGCGCGGGGACCGCCTCGCCGACCGCGTCACCGTGCGCACCCGGGGGCCTCTCGGGCTGGCCGGCCGGCAACGCTCGAGCGCGGTGCCCGGGCGGTTGCGCGTGCTGCCCCCCTTCACCTCCCGCAAGCACCTGGCCTCGCGGTTGTCCCGGTTGCGCGAGCTCGACGGACGCAGTGCGGTCATGCACCGCGGGCAGGGCACGGAGTTCGACTCACTGCGCGACTACGTCGACGGCGACGACGTCCGCTCCATCGACTGGCGGGCGAGCGCGCGGCGTCAGTCCGTCGTCATCCGCACGTGGCGACCCGAACGCGACCGTCGCGTCGTGTTCGTGCTGGACACCTCACGCACCTCGGCCGCGCGCATCGGGGCCACGCAGACACGATCCGTCGGCGACGCGGCGGGTGTCGAGGTCCGTCTCGACGCGGCGATCGAGGCGGCCCTGCTGACGGCGGCGCTCGCGGCTCGGGCGGGGGACCGCGTCGACCTCATCGCCTTCGACCGGCACGTGCGGGCCCGGGTCCGGGGCAGTCACCGCGGTGACCTGCTGCCGAACCTCGTGGAGGCGCTCGCGCCGCTGGAGGCCTCACTCGTGGAGGCCGACTGGGATGCGGTGGCCACCGAGGTCCGCCGGTTGGCGCGGCAACGCTCCCTCGTCGTCCTGCTCACGGCCCTCGACTCCTCGGTGCTCGATTCAGGGTTGCTCGGCGTGCTGGAGCAGCTTGCCTCCCGGCACACCGTGGTGCTCGCGGCCGTCGACGACCCGGCGCTGCGTGCGCTGGCCCGGGGCCGAGGCAGTGCGACGGACGTCTACACCGCGGCGGCAGCGGAGACCGCGGATGCCGAACGCACGCGGACGGCGCAGCTGCTCACCCGCCTCGGTGTCGAGGTCGTGCACGCCGCTCCCGACGAGCTGGCACCGGCGCTCGCCGACCGCTACCTCGCGCTCAAGGCGGCCGGGAGGTTGTGACACCCGCAGCGGGGTAATCTGGCGATACGTCCAGTCGTGGGCTTCGTTCTGCATACCCACTGGAGTGTCTCCATGACCTCTCCGGACTTCCGCGTTCGCCGCCGTCAGGTCGGCCCCGTGTCCGTTCTCAGCCCCATCGGTGAGCTGAATGTCGAGACCACCGCGACGCTGAGCACCGCAACCACCACCACCCTCCGTCGGGCCCGCGCCATCGTCGTCGATCTCTCGGGGTTGTCCTTCCTGGACTGCCACGCCGTGGGGGCTCTTCTCACCCTGGCCCGGCAGGCCGAGGAAGGCGGCGCCCGGTTGCAGGTCGCGGCCCTACCCGACCACGTGCACCAACTGTTCTCGATCTTCGACCTGTACGGCGTGCTGGGCGGACGACGAGACGTCGCCGCTGAGTGCCGCGTCGCCATCAGCCACCTCGCAGCAAGTCGTCGCGTGCAGGTCCCCGCCTGATCCCTGCCATGTGTCCGTGCCGGGGCCGTGCCGTGGGTGCGGACGGCTGCGTGCTCCTCGCGGTACGCCACCATCACGAGGACCCTCCCCGCCCGTCCTCGGCAGGGCCCGCTCGCCTGCGCTGAGCTCAAGGTGGGGGCCCACGGCGTCGATG
>JBPBQU010000202.1:0-7624 GCA_050955085.1 Janthinobacterium lividum
GTGGACCCGCCGACACGACGGGAGCGAACCTCGAGCGCCGGCTTGACGTTGTCGAGCGCACGCTTGAGCACCACGACGGGGTCACCCCCGGTCTTCGTGCGAGCACCCTCGAGGGCGCCGTAGACGATCGATTCCGCGACGGACTTCTTACCGTCCAGCAGGATCTTGTTGACGAGCTGCGTCACCAGCGGGGACTGGTAGACGGGGTCCACCACGAGGGGACGCTTGGGTGCGGGGCCCTTACGCGGCATGTCAGCTCTTCTCCTTCTTCGCGCCATAACGGCTGCGAGCCTGCTTGCGGTTCTTGACACCCTGCGTGTCGAGCGAGCCGCGAACGATCTTGTAGCGCACACCGGGGAGGTCCTTCACGCGACCACCACGGACCAGGACCATCGAGTGTTCCTGGAGGTTGTGGCCGACGCCCGGGATGTACGCCGTGACCTCGATACCGCTCGTCAGCTTGACGCGCGCAACCTTGCGCAGCGCCGAGTTCGGCTTCTTCGGGGTGGTCGTGTACACGCGGGTGCACACGCCGCGCCGCTGGGGGCTGCCCTTGAGCGCGGGCGTCTTGGTCTTGACGACCTTGTCCTCCCGGCCCTTGCGGACCAGCTGCTGGATGGTGGGCACCCTGTCTCCGTCTTCCGTCGATCTCGTGTGTGTCGGCTGGTGTTCTCGTCCGGTGTCTCGGACGCGCCGCTCGTCATGAGCCTGCGCTCGACTTCCCGCCGACCCACGAGGTCGGGCGTGTCGTTCGATCGATGATCCGTGACGGTGACGTCCTGCCACTGTGTCGACGTGGACAGGACTGCTGTCGCGGGAACACTCGTGTCAAGCGGACACGAGACTACCCGCCGCATATGTGAGGGTCAAAACGGGCGATGGGCGCCGCGTCGCCAGCACCGCACCTCTCGACCTCCACGCCGACGCGTCCCAGGGCCTGTCGCCTGGCCTGACGCCGACCGACCTCGAGCTGTGCAGGCGTCGGACAGACGGTGCGGCGGAGGGCCGATACGCGGTCACTCACCGCGTATCGCCACCTCCGCCGCACCCTCACCGTGCTCTGCCGCGGCGTCGCTCCGTCCGGAGCTCAGCCGAGAAGCACTGCCTCAGCGGTAGTCGCTGCTGCCGTAGTCGAACTCCTCGAGGGGAACCGCCTGGCCGGCGCCCACCCCGAACTGCGCGTAGTCGACGTCGTCGTAACCGGGGACCGAGTACATCTGCGCCTTGGCCTCCTCGGTCGGCTCCACCCGGACGTTGCGGTAACGGGGAAGCCCCGTACCGGCCGGGATGAGCTTGCCGATGATGACGTTCTCCTTGAGCCCGAGCAGTGGGTCGCTCTTGCCCTCCATGGCCGCGTTCGTCAGGACACGCGTCGTCTCCTGGAAGGAAGCCGCGGACAGCCACGAGTCCGTCGCGAGCGACGCCTTCGTGATGCCCATGAGCTCCGGACGACCGGAGGACGGCTGACCGCCCTCGGCCATGACCCGACGGTTCTCCTCCTCAAAACGAGCACGCTCCACGAGCTCACCCGGGAGCATCTTTGCGTCGTTCTGCTCGATGATCGTCACGCGCTTGAGCATCTGACGGACGATGACCTCGATGTGCTTGTCGTGGATCGACACGCCCTGCGAGCGGTAGACCTCCTGCACCTCGTCCACCAGGTGCATCTGCACGCGTCGTGGCCCGAGGATGCGCAGCACCTGCTTGGGGTCGACCGCACCCTGGACGAGCTTCTGCCCGACCTCCACATGCGTCCCGTCCTCGACCAGGAGTCGTTGACGACGCGTGATGGGGTACTTGACCTCCTCGGCGCCGTCGTCGGGCGTGACGACGATCGAGCGTCCCTTGTCGGTCTCCTCGAAGGAGACGCGACCCGCGACCTCGGAGATGGGTGCGTTCCCCTTGGGGGTCCGGGCCTCGAACAGCTCCACCACACGCGGGAGCCCGTGTGTGATGTCACCGGCCTCCGACGCCGCACCACCGGTGTGGAAGGTACGCATCGTGAGCTGGGTGCCGGGCTCGCCGATCGACTGGGCCGCGACGATCCCGACAGCCTCACCGATATCGACGAGCTTGCCGCTGGCCAGGGAACGGCCGTAGCAGAGCGCACAGGTGCCGACGCGGGACTCGCACGTGAGCACCGAACGGACCTTGAGCGACTCGACCCCACGACGGACGAGCTCGTCGATGACGACGTCACCGAGATCGGAACCGCCTGCCAGCACGACCTCCCCGTCGACCTCCACGTCGGAGGCCAGCACCCGGGCGTAGACGCTCGTCTCGACGTCGTCGTGACGACGCAGCACACCGTCGGCACCGCGCGCCGCGATGGGCATGGCAAGACCACGGACGGTCCCGCAGTCCTCCTCACGCACGATGACGTCCTGCGAGACGTCGACGAGACGACGCGTCAGGTACCCGGAGTCGGCGGTACGCAGCGCGGTGTCCGCCAGACCCTTACGAGCACCGTGCGTCGTGATGAAGAACTCACCCACGGTGAGACCCTCACGGAACGAGGCCTTCACCGGGCGCGGGATGATCTCGCCCTTCGGGTTCGCCATCAAGCCACGCATACCCGCCAGCTGACGCATCTGCATCCAGTTACCGCGCGCTCCCGAACTCACCATGCGGTGGATCGTGTTGTGCATCGGCATTGCCGCCTCGAGGTCCTTCGCGACCTCGTTGGTGGCCTGGGTCCAGATCTCGATGAGTTCCTGGCGACGCTCGTCGTCGGTGATGAGGCCCCGCTCGTACTGCTGCTGGACCTTCTCGGCCTTCGACTCGTAACGCTCCAGGATGACCAGCTTGTTCGGCGGGGTCACCACGTCGGAGATGGCAACCGTGGTGCCCGATCGGGTGGCCCAGTGGAAACCGGCCTCCTTGAGGGCGTCCAGCGTCGCCGCTACCTGGACCTTCGGGTAGCGCTCGGCGAGGTCGTTGACGATCGAGGACAACTGCTTCTTGTCGACGACCGCGTTCACGAACTCGTAGTCGACCGGCAGGGTCTCGTTGAACAGCGCGCGCCCCAACGTGGTGTCCACGTCGAGGGAGTCACCGGGCTGCCACCCCTCGGGCAGGGTCATCTGCGCCGTGGGCACGACGCCGGCGAGCCGGATCCTGACCTTCGCGTTCAGGTTCATCTGTTTGGCGTCGAACGCCATGATCGCCTCGGCGAGCGAGGAGAACTGCCGACCCGTGCCATCCACGTCATCCCGGTCGGCGGTGAGGTGGTAGATGCCGATGATCATGTCCTGGGTGGGCATGGTCACCGGGCGACCGTCCGCCGGCTTGAGGATGTTGTTCGACGACAGCATGAGGATCCGGGCCTCGGCCTGAGCCTCGGCCGACAGCGGCACGTGCACGGCCATCTGGTCGCCGTCGAAGTCCGCGTTGAACGCGGTGCAGACCAGCGGGTGGATCTGGATGGCCTTGCCCTCGACCAGCTGGGGCTCGAAAGCCTGGATGCCGAGTCGGTGCAGCGTCGGGGCGCGGTTCAGCAGCACGGGGTGCTCGGTGATGACCTCGGACAAGACGTCCCAGACCACCGGGCGGGCGCGCTCGACCATGCGCTTGGCCGACTTGATGTTCTGCGCGTGCGACAGGTCCACGAGCCGCTTCATGACGAACGGCTTGAAGAGTTCGAGGGCCATCTGCTTGGGCAGACCGCACTGGTGCAGCTTCAGCTGGGGTCCGACGACGATGACCGAACGACCCGAGTAGTCGACCCGCTTGCCGAGCAGGTTCTGGCGGAACCGCCCCTGCTTGCCCTTCAGCATGTCGGACAGTGACTTCAACGGTCGGTTACCCGGCCCGGTTACCGGCCGGCCACGGCGGCCGTTGTCGAAGAGTGCGTCGACGGCCTCCTGCAGCATGCGCTTCTCGTTGTTCACGATGATCTCGGGAGCTCCGAGGTCGAGGAGGCGCTTCAACCGGTTGTTGCGGTTGATCACCCGGCGGTACAGGTCGTTCAGGTCCGAGGTAGCGAAGCGGCCACCGTCGAGCTGGACCATCGGACGCAGGTCCGGCGGGATCACCGGCACGCAGTCGAGCACCATGCCGTCGGGCGAGTTCCGCGTCGTGAGGAACGCCGACACGACCTTCAGGCGCTTGAGGGCGCGGGTCTTGCGCTGCCCCTTGCCGTTGGCGATGGTGTCGCGCAACGACTCGGCCTCGGCGATGAGATCGAAGTTCTGCAGGCGCTTCTGCAACGCAGCAGCACCCATGCCTCCTTCGAAGTAGAGGCCGAAACGCTCACGCATCGCGCGGTACAGGACCTCGTCACCTTCGAGGTCCTGGACCTTCAAGGTGCGGAAGCGGTCCCACAACGTGGTCAGGCGGTCGATCTCGGCGTCGGCCCGACGACGGATCTGGGCCATCTCGCGCTCGGCGGACTCGCGCACCTTGCGGCGCACGTCCGACTTCGCACCCTCGGCCTCGAGCTCGGCCAGGTCGGTCTCCAGCGTCTTGGCGCGCGTGTCGACGTCGGAGTCGCGACGGTTCTCGACCTCACGCTTCTCGACCTCGATCTGGGCCTCGAGCGAGGAGAAGTCGCGCTGGCGACCCTCGACGTCGACCGACGTGATCATGTAGGCAGCGAAGTAGATGACCTTCTCGAGGTCCTTCGGCGCCAGGTCGAGGAGGTAACCGAGACGGCTCGGAACACCCTTGAAGTACCAGATGTGCGTGACGGGGGCGGCCAACTCGATGTGGCCCATGCGCTCACGACGCACCTTGGCACGCGTGACCTCGACACCACAGCGCTCACAGATGATGCCCTTGAAGCGGACGCGCTTGTACTTGCCGCAGTAGCACTCCCAGTCCCGGGTGGGACCGAAGATCTTCTCGCAGAAGAGTCCGTCCTTCTCCGGCTTCAGGGTGCGGTAGTTGATGGTTTCGGGCTTCTTGACCTCACCGTGCGACCAGGTGCGGATGTCCTCCGCAGTGGCCAGCCCGATGCGCAGCTCGTCGAAGAAGTTGACGTCGAGCAACGTGATCTTCTTTCTGTCGATGTTCTTGAGGTCTGACTGTTCCGTGGAGACCTGCCTTCAGGACTCCGTTGGCCGGCGGAGGCGGGTGGGGGCGATCCCCCACCCGCGAACCGTCAGACCTCTTCGACGCTGCTCGGCTCGCGCCGAGCCAAGTCGATGCCCAGCTCCTCGGCCGCCCGGAAGACGTCCTCGTCACTGTCGCGCATCTCGATGGCCATACCGTCGGAGGAGAGGACCTCAACGTTCAGGCACAACGACTGCATCTCCTTGATGAGCACCTTGAAGGACTCGGGGATGCCCGGCTCGGGGATGTTCTCGCCCTTGACGATCGCTTCGTAGACCTTCACGCGGCCCAGCACGTCGTCGGACTTGATCGTCAGAAGCTCCTGCAGGGCGTAGGCGGCGCCATAGGCCTCGAGGGCCCAGACCTCCATCTCGCCGAAACGCTGACCACCGAACTGTGCCTTACCACCCAGCGGCTGCTGCGTGATCATCGAGTACGGCCCCGTGGACCGGGCGTGGATCTTGTCGTCGACCAGGTGGTGCAGCTTCAGGATGTACATGTAACCGACGGACACCGGCTCGGGGAAAGGCTCTCCGGAGCGGCCGTCGAACAACCGCGCCTTGCCGTCACCCTTGACCAGCCGCTCACCGTCGCGGGTGAGCGTCGTCGAGTGCAGCAGACCGGTGATCTCTTCCTCACGAGCACCGTCGAAAACGGGGCTGGCGATACGCGAACCGCCCGGTGCAGACCGGATCTCCTCCGGGATGAGCTTCGCCCAGTCCGGCTGACCCTCGATCTCCCAACCCTGGCTGGCAATCCACCCGAGGTGGAGCTCGAGGACCTGACCCACGTTCATCCGGCTCGGCACACCGAGCGGGTTGAGGATCACGTCGACCGCAGTGCCGTCCTCGAGGAACGGCATGTCCTCGACGGGCAGGATCTTCGAGATGACGCCCTTGTTGCCGTGACGGCCCGCGAGCTTGTCACCATCGGTGATCTTGCGCTTGTTGGCGACGTAGACGCGAACCAACTGGTTCACCCCCGGGGGCAACTCGTCACCCTCGTCGCGGTCGAACACCTTGACGGCGATGACCGTTCCGGTCTCACCGTGGGGCACCTTCAGCGACGTGTCCCGGACCTCACGAGCCTTCTCACCGAAGATGGCGCGCAACAGACGCTCCTCGGGGGTCAGCTCGGTCTCACCCTTGGGTGTCACCTTGCCGACGAGCAGGTCACCGTCGCGGACCTCGGCGCCGATGCGGATGATCCCGCGTTCGTCGAGGTCGGCCAGCACTTCCTCGGCCACGTTCGGGATGTCCCGGGTGATCTCCTCGGGCCCCAGCTTCGTGTCGCGGGCGTCCACCTCGTGCTCCTCGATGTGGATCGAGGACAGGACGTCGTCCTGCACGAGGCGCTGCGAGAGGATGATCGCGTCCTCGTAGTTGTGGCCCTCCCACGGCATGAAGGCCACCAGCAGGTTGCGGCCCAGCGCCATCTCGCCACCGTCGGTCGAGGGACCGTCGGCGAGGACGGTACCGACCTCCACCCGGGCACCCTCGTTGATGACGACCGTCTGGTTGTAGGCCGTTCCGTGGTTGCTCCGACGGAACTTCGCGACCTTGTAGCTGGTCGACGTCCCGTCGTCGTTCGTCGTCGTGATGAGGTCGGACGACACGTCCGTGGCGACCCCGGCCTTGGAGGCCACGACCACGTCGCCGGCGTCGACCGCGGCACGGAACTCCATGCCGGTACCGATCAGTGGGGCCTCAGTCTTCACCAGCGGCACGGCCTGGCGTTGCATGTTCGAACCCATGAGCGCCCGGTTGGCGTCATCGTGCTCGAGGAAGGGGATCATCGCGGTCGCCACGGAAACCATCTGGCGGGCAGCGACGTCCATGTAGTCGACCTCGGCGCGCGGGACGAACTCCGTCTCGCCACCCTTGGCACGAACCAGGACGCGGGCCTCGGAGAAGGTGCTGTCCTCGTTGAGAGGGGCGTTTGCCTGGGCGATGACGAAGGCGTCCTCCTCGTCTGCGGTCAGGTACTCGACGTCATCGGACACCACACCGTCGACGATCTTGCGGTAAGGGGTCTCGATGAAACCGAACGGGTTGATGCGCCCGTAGCTCGACAGCGACCCGATGAGCCCGATGTTCGGGCCTTCCGGGGTCTCGATGGGGCACATGCGGCCGTAGTGCGACGGGTGGACGTCGCGGACCTCCATGCCGGCGCGCTCACGGGAGAGACCACCCGGCCCGAGCGCTGAGAGGCGCCGCTTGTGGGTCAGGCCCGCAAGCGGGTTGGTCTGGTCCATGAACTGCGACAGCTGGCTCGTCCCGAAGAACTCCTTGATGGAGGCCACTACGGGACGGATGTTGATCAACGTCTGCGGCGTGATGGCCTCGACGTCCTGGGTCGTCATGCGCTCGCGCACGACGCGCTCCATCCGGGACAGACCCGTACGGACCTGGTTCTGGATGAGCTCACCCACGCTACGCAGGCGGCGGTTGCCGAAGTGGTCGATGTCGTCGACCTCGACGCGGGTGTCGATCGCCTGGCCGGCCTTCACACCCGGCATGACGACCTCGCCGGCGTGCAACTTCACCAGGTACTTGATGGTGCGCACGATGTC
>JBPBQU010000203.1:0-7617 GCA_050955085.1 Janthinobacterium lividum
AGGACGGCCAACGTGACACCGATCGCGCACGCGGACCCGACCTGGTTCGTCTGGAACGCCCGGTCGTAGGCGAGGTATGCCGGTACCGTCGTGGCGTCACCAGGACCACCGTGCGTCGTGACGTAGACGAGGTCGAACGTCTTGAGTGCGGCGACGGCCGCCTCGTAGAGTTCCACGTCGATCTGTGTGACACCCGACAGGCAGAGGACGAGGCAAAGCCCGATACCGACCCAACTACCCACCATGCCGACGGCCGGCACCGCCGTCGCAAAGTCCCCCAACCACGACCGGGTCGCCATCTCCAGACCCAATCCGCGCAGAACCTGGTTCAGCAGACCCTGTGGGGAGTAGATGGCCAGCCAGGACGTCGCGACGACGACGGACGCGACCACCTGAGGCAGGAACATGACCCCGCTCAAGAATGCGAGACCGCGCAGCCTCGTCGCCCGTCCCATGACCGCCGTGAGGAAAAACCCCAGGACGACCGGCACGACGGCGAAGAACCCGATGAGCACGAAAGCGTGACCGAAGGAGGCACGGATCTTGGGGTTCGTCAGGATCCCGGCGTAGTCGTCGACCCCTGCCCAAATGGTACGATAACCCGTTCCAGCCGTAGAACGAGATCCCACGCACTCTGGCCCAGCGGGTAGAGCAGGAACACCCCGAGGACGACGGGCGCGGGTGGGAGGTAGAGGTCCCCCTTCCACTGCACCCGGGGCTGGGAACCCACGCGCCGTGCTGGCCGTGACCCGAGGACCGTAGCCGTTGACTTCGACCGGTTTTCGACGGCCACAGATCAACGACCCTGCTGGAACGATTCGTAATCTGCCTGCAGGGTCTGGGTGAACTCCTCTGGAGCCTGCTGACCCCCGGTGAGCTGCTGCACCGCCCCGGAGAGCGTGTCGTAGAACATCGGGGTGGCGTAATCCAGGTAAGGCACCAGGCCGCCGTTCTGACTGACCCCGTCCCACGACGCCGCGATGTCCCCTCCGCGGGTTCCGGTCGTCGGTTGGAAGCCGTGGGAAACACCACCGGCAGGTTCCTGGTATCGACCAGGACCTGACTGGCCGCTGCGTTGGTCACGAAATCGATGTACGCCGCGGCCGCGTTGGCGTTGGCGGTCTTGCTCGTCAACGCCCACGCGAGCCCCACCCCCGAGGAACTGCATGACGTCGGCGGGTCGCGGTGCGCTCGTGGCACCCCCCAGCGAACGAACCGACATCGAGGCGACGAGACCCGCGAACCGCACCCGGGTGGCGAGGTCCCACCCGAGGATGGTCCCCGTCATGAGCCCTGCGGCGAAGACGTCACCAGCCCCGGTGGGGTCGACGGCCGTCACGGCAACCGCTGGTTCCTCGACGACCTGCCCACTGGACGCGTCGATGGCGTACGACCCCTGGCCGCCGCGCGTGACGATGACCGTCCCGACCTGCTCGGCGAGGACCTTCGCCGTGGCGGCCGCACCCTCGGTGCGGGTGTAACTCGTCGCCTCGACCTCGTTGGGCACGAACACGTCGACGTCGGCGAGTCGGTCCAGGACGACCGGGGACCACTCGTGGCTCGCGTCCCAGCCGACACCCCCGAACACGGTGGTCCCTGCGGCGCGCAGCGCGGCGACCCACTCGGGGAATTCCGTCGCGAGCCCGATGTGAGCCGTCTCGTGCCGCTGGAGCCAACGCAGGTCCAGGTTTTTCTCGCCCGCCAGGAAGCCGGCCAGGTGTTCACCGAGCACGTCCCGGCCGAGCACCGCGAGCAGCCCCTGTGCGCAGTCCGAGGCGCGCCGTAGCGACGGCACGGTTGGCCGTGCCGCCCGGACTGAGCACGAATCGGTCGGTGAAGACCTCGGCTCCGGGCGCCGGAAGGGCCCGTCCGGAAAAGACCAGGTCGCACTAGATCCGGCCGGCCAGGACGGTGTCGACGGGGTACACCTGTTCCTCCTGTCGCGAACAGCGCGCTATCGGGTGACTGCGCGATTCCGGCACGTATGCCGTCTCCTTGATCGGGATTGCAAGGGTCTGCACGGTTGCGTCGTTGTTTGGGTTTCGTGCTGCGTCGTTGTGACTGATTCTGGTCACTTGTGCTCCGGCGTTGGTACGGTGAGCGGGTGATCTCGAGCGAACGGCGACGGCGCATCCTCAGCGCCGTCCAAGCCGACGGTTCGGCCAGCGTCGCGCTGCTCGCAGCTCAACTGCAGGTGAGTGAGTCGACGATCCGTCGTGACCTGCAGGCTCTGGACCGCAGCGGGGAACTGTTGCGCACCTACGGCGGAGCGGTCACCCCCGACGTCCCCGCCGATCTCCGGTCCCGCCGAACGACTCCGCAGGACGGTCACGAATCGCCGTACTCGGTAGAAGAAGGACACCACGCCGACCTCAAGGAACGCGTCGCCGCATGCGCCGCCAACCTCGTCTCGGACGGTGACGTGGTGATCCTGGACATCGGGACCACCACCCCGCGAGTCGCCCGTCGACTGCGCGGTCGCGACGTCACGGTCATCACGTCCAACCTCGCCGTCCTCGACGCGTTGCGCGACGACGAGGTGGCCCAGGTCGTCCTGCTCGGAGGGATCGTGCGGCGCAATTACCAGACCCTCGTGGGTTCGCTCACGGAACTCGCCCTTCAGCAGGTGAACGCCGACCTCGCCTTCCTGTCCTGCACGGGGGTGAAACCCAACGGGCGTGTCGTCGACAACATGGCCGTCGAGACTCCCATCAAACAGGCCATGGTCGAGGCAGCCGATCGCGTCGTCCTGTTGGCGAGCGAGGCCAAGTTTCCCGGCCAGGGGTCGTTCCGGCTGTGCTCGCTCACGGACGTCGACATCCTGGTCACCACCACCGGTTCACCCGAAGCGACCTCCACGATCTGCCGGCAAGCCGGCGGGAAGGTGATCACCGCATGAAACTCTGCATCCTCGGTGGTGGTGGCTTCCGCACCCCGTACGTGTACCAGGCCCTGCTGCGCGACAGCGGGTCTCCCCGGGTCGAGGAGGTGGCGCTGTACGACAACGACGCCACCAAACTCGCGAGTATGGGACACGTGCTGCGACAGCTCGCGGCGGAGTTTCCCGACGCGCCGCGTCTCGTCGCGACGACCGACCTGTCCTCGGCGCTCACCGGTAGCGACTTCGTGTTCGCCGCGGTCCGCATCGGCGGACTGCAGGGACGTTGCTGTGATGAACGCGTGGCACTCGACCTCGATGTCCTGGGTCAGGAGACCACCGGTCCCGGTGGCCTCGCCTACGCACTGCGGACCGTTCCCTTTATGCTCGACGTGGCACACAAGGTGCGAGAACTCGCACCGAGGGCCTATTTCCTGAACTTCACGAATCCCGCGGGTATCATCACCGAGGCCATGCAGAGTGTTCTGGGAGACCGCGTTCTCGGGATCTGCGACACGCCCTCGGGGCTCGGCCGACGCATCACCGGGCTCTTGGACCTCGACCACGATCGCGTGCAGATGGATTACGTGGGATTGAACCACCTCGGCTGGATGCGCCGGCTGCTGTTCGAGGGTCAGGACGTCCTGCCGACCCTGCTCGGCGACGATTCGGCACTCGATGAGCTCGAAGAGGGCGTCGTCTTCGGCAAGGACTGGCTGCGGACACTGGGTTCGGTCCCCAACGAGTACCTCTATTACTACTACTCCAACCGCGAGGCGGTGCAGAGCATCAGGGCCTCGAAGCAGACCCGAGGCGAGTTCCTACTGGCCACCCAGGGCGAGTTCTGGGAGCAGCTCGAGACCGCTGGTGACGGTGCTGCCGAGTTGTGGCGGACGACGGTGCAGGCGCGCAGCGCGAGCTACATGGCGGAGGCGAAGGGGGGCGGACAGGGGAACCCGGGCCACGTCAAGACCCCGGAGCTCGACCCCTCGCAGCAGGGTTATGCGGGGGTCGCCCTGGGGGTCATGGCCGCCATCAGCCGTAACGAGCGGCGGACGATGATCCTCAACGTGCGCAACGGGTCGACGATCGCGGGTCTTCCCGCCGACGCGGTCGTCGAGGTGCCGACGACGGTCGACGCCAACGGCGTGCACCCGCTCGCCACGGCCGCTCCCGACCTGCACCAGCTGGGACTCATGCAGCAGGTCAAGGCCGTCGAACGGCACACGATCGCGGCGGCTGTGCACGGCGACCGCGGTGAAGCACTCAGAGCTTTCGCTCTGCATCCCCTGGTGAACTCCGTGACCGTGGCGCGCGAACTTCTGGACGGTTACGTCGCGGCCATCCCGCAGGTGGCTGCTGTCTTCGAGCGGTGAGCGGTTCCCACGCAGACGGGCGCTCCGTCAGCCGGCGTCAGCCCCCGTGGCCACCGGCCGTTGCGGGTCTGTGACCCACTCCGACCAGGAACCCGGGTAGATCACCGCGGGCAGGCCGGCGATCTCGAGGGCGAGGAGTTCGTGGGCGGCGGTGACGCCACTCCCGCAGTAGACGCCCACGGTTGTCGACGCGTCGATACCGAGTGCCGCGAACCGGGCTCTCAGATCGCCCACCGGTAGGAACCGGCCATCGGGAACCAGGTTCCCGGTGGTCGGCGCGTTGAGTGCCCCAGGGACGTGACCGCCCACCGGGTCCACCGGCTCCAACTCACCGCGGTACCGCTCGGGTGCCCGGGCGTCGAGGAGTGCGCCTGTGCGCGCGAGAGCGGCGGCGGCTGCGGCGTCGAGCACCGGCATCGCCCCGGCAGTGACGACCACGGTCCCAGGTACGGGGAGAGGAACATCGGTGACGACGGCGCCGCCCGCTTCCTCCCAGGCGGCAAGGCCACCGTCCAGGACTGCGACGTCGCGCACTCCCGCCCAGCGCAGGACCCACCAACCGCGGGCGGCACTGGTGGAGGCGCGCGCGTCATACACGACGACCCGGGTATGCGACGAGATGCCCGCATTGCGCAGAACGGTCTGCAGCGCATCCGGTTCGGGCAACGGATGGCGCCCTTCTCCAGGTCCGCGCGTACGGGACAGCTGAGTGTCGAGGTCGATGTAGACCGCACCCGGGAGGTGACCCCGGGCGTAGTCGCTCGCACCGTTCGGAGCACCCAGCGCCCACCGGACGTCGAGCAGGACGGGGGGGTTCGGGCCGCTGAGCTCGTATCCAAGGCGGGCCACGGACACGAGCGGCGTCCAGTGGTCGGGTGCTGCAGGGCTCACGAGCTGCCTCCTCACGGGTTGGTCGGCTCTCATGCTTGCATCAGCGTCAGCGGGGGAAGGGCAGACCCCGCTCCACGGTGTCGTACGCGCCACCCGCGGCGGCAACTCGACGACCAAGGTCGGCAAGGCCTTCAGCAGCACCTTCGGCAGCCCACGCGAGGGTGTCGAAGAACGCGGAGGCCGCCTGCTGCGCCTGCCCGGCCGACCACTGCGACGTCGCGTCCGCCTCCGTGGCCAATGGCCCGTGGCGGCCGTGGGCGGTGTCGCTGCACTCCTGCAGTCCGTCGGCCATGACGAGCAGCTGCTCGGTCGTGACCGCCACCCGAGGGCTCACGGGGTCACCGTCCAAGGGAACGAACGGGACCGCCAGAGCATTCGCCGCAGCCATCCGCGGGGGTCGCGCGGGAGGACAGCACACCCGCAACCCAGCAGGAACGAGGACAGCGTGCGGTCGTCACCAGCGAGCAGGCCCTCGATTTCGACCGTGAACTGTTGCAGTCCGTGCTCTGCGCTCAACAGGTTTCGTTGCGCGAACCAGGGCTGAACATCGATGCGCGCCGTCCCCGGCCCGAAGTACGCCGCGAGCACCGACGATGCGACCGGCCGTAGTGTGCGGAGGTCGGCATCGAGGGGGATCTCGGGGAATGCGTCGAGGACGGCGTAGTCGTCCGACGTACGTTCCAGGACCACCGCCACCGCCGATGCCGCGACGGCGAGCTCGGGCTGACGCACGAGCACCGTCCCCACCGAGGTGCCGACGTCAGTGACCACATGCAGCCGCCTCGGAGAATCCGGATCGGTCAACCAGCGCTGGATGTCATCAGATCGTGCCTCGAGGGCAGAATCAACGATCTCCCCCAGATCGACACCGTCATCGAACTCCCCGGTACGGGTGATGATCGGCGGGTCCACCACTGCCGCCAGGACTTCTCGTCCGTCGGCCACCGCCGAGAGGTAGTGGACGAACCACGACGACCACGCCGACCAGGACACCCCCTCCCATGGTGGGACGGGAGCGCCCACGATGGACCGGATGAACGCGGCTACCTGCGTGGGCGTCGGATCGATACCGATAGCTTCTTGCCACTGGACGAGGGCCCGAGCCGCCCGATCCGGATCAGCGGCCAAGGCCTCGTCGATAGCTGCGCGCGGGTCGAGCCACCCCGCCACCACATCCTCGGCCTGCCGAGCAAGTATCTGCAGAAGGTCCCATTGATGGGTGCCTGCAGGCAGTGCCTGCGGAAGGGACTCCAGGACGCGCGGGGCACTCGCAGAGAAATCCATGCGAACCATCCCAGACGTGACGGGCCGTTGCTGCGGTTCACCATCCACCAGCTCGTAGAGCACTCCCGCAGAGGCCGGCACCGGCCCGCGCAATTCCACCCAGAGTTCCGCCAACGACACGGATCGGCGCAGACGCGTCTCGTTGAGACGCAGGATCTCCGTCGTCCAGTGATTGGCGGTGTCGATGTCGCTCCATCGCGAGGCGCGGGCGATCGGTGGCAAGACCCGTGGTGCATGGCGTTGCGTGAAGCGCAAGGAAGTCTCCTCAGGAGTAGGTTCCCGTGCACAGTAACGGGGCTCGCATCACCACCAACGGGTTGTCCACAGGCCCACCAGTGCGGACGACGGTCGGTGTGGTCAGGAAATGCCAGCTGACTCCCGAAAGTCGCGGGCGGGACCCACCCTGTACGCCCAGCCACGGGACGGCTGGGCCGCGGTGACAACACAACGCAGACAAGCCCCGAGCGCGCAGCGCCCAGGGCTCAGGTCAAAAAGGGTCGTCAATGAGGAAGAGCCTCAGACGTGAACGTCTGAGGCTCCTCCACACACCACCACAATGGTGTGGCCGGCGGTGACCTACTCTCCCACCCAGTCTCCCGAGCAGTACCATCGGCGCTGGTGGGCTTAGCTTCCGGGTTCGGAATGAGACCGGGCGTTTCCCCACCGCTATGACCACCGGACCACGACAGCCAGGCTTCCAACCACCACCCCAAAACCCCACAACCCCCACCCACCCCACAACCCCACCAACAAAAAGGGGTCACAGCACAGACAGAAGCCGCAAAAACGGTTTCGAGGTACCGGGTTGTTACCCGAGAACCACACAGTGGACGCACACCAACACATGATGCTCACACAAGCTCAAATTCCATACTCGTTACCTGGATACTCATCCAACCCCACCACACCCACCACAACAGTTTGCGGTGAAAGGTGCATGGTGAACAAGTGATCGGCTTATTAGTACCGGTCAGCTCCACAACTCTTTCGTCGTTGCTTCCACACCCGGCCTATCAACCCCGTGGTCTACAGGGAGCCTCCCACCCCACAAAGGGGGCACCGAAACCTCATCTCGAAGCAGGCTTCCCGCTTAGATGCCTTCAGCGGTTATCCCTTCCGAACGTAGCCAACCAGCCATGCTCCTGGCGGAACAACTGGCACACCAGAGGTTCGTCCGTCCCGGTCCTC
>JBPBQU010000204.1:0-7482 GCA_050955085.1 Janthinobacterium lividum
AGAGCATGGTGTGCCCCACGCTGTCGTCGGCGTTGACCTGCCCGTCGCCCTCGAAGCGGTAGGAGAAGAGCGACTCGTCTCCGTCGACCTGACCCTCGATGGCCTTCGCGTACGGGTCCAGCAGCAGCTTCTCGGGCTGGCAGCGGGCGCCGCTCTCGGGGTGGAACGGGCCGTGCACCCGCAAGCCGTAGCGCTGCCCCGGCATGACGGAGGGCAGGTAGGCATGCCACACGAAGCCGTCCACCTCGGGCAGGTCGAGGCGCTGCTCGCTTCCGTCGTCGCCGATCAGGCACAGCTCGACCCGCTCCGCGACCTCCGAGAAGAGGGCGAAGTTGGTGCCGGCGCCGTCGTACGTGGCACCGAGGGGGTAGGGCCGTCCGGGCCAGATCTGCATCTCGGGGGTCCCTCCGCGGGGGTCGTCATCATGTCCGGCGAGGCGCTGGACCACTCGTCGACCGGTCTCGTCCGGTCTGGCCGACCGGCTGCGATCCGCTCGTTCCGCAGATGACAAGAGCCGGACCCCGATGACGGGATCCGGCTCTTGTGCTGCAGGTGGGCGATACTGGGATCGAACCAGTGACCTCTTCCGTGTCAGGGAAGCGCGCTACCGCTGCGCCAATCGCCCTCGACCGTGTCCGGATCAGCGTCCGGCATCGGATGGAGGTGGAGACGGGATTCGAACCCGTGTGGACGGCTTTGCAGGCCGCTGCCTAACCTCTCGGCCACTCCACCGTGAGGCTCGCGCCTCGCAAGCCGACCCCCGAGCGGACGACGGGATTCGAACCCGCGACCCTCACCTTGGCAAGGTGATGCGCTACCAGCTGCGCTACGTCCGCATGCCCAGAAGCCTCAGTTGTTCAACCGGTTCCTCGTGGCGTGAGAAACACTAGCCGACCGCGGGCGTTCGGGACAAACCGCGGGCGGCGACGGGGCGGTAGAGGGGTCGGACAGCGTTGGACCCGGCCGTGTGCCGTCTCGCCGAACACCCACGACGAAGCCCGCGACCGACGTCGGTCGCGGGCTCCGGGTGGTGCGCCTCGGTTCGAGACGACGCGCCTCAGGACACGAGCCGGGCAATGAGCTCGTCGAGGTCCAGGTGGCGGGTTTCGCGTCCCGGTGGGACGAGGGCGTCGGCCCGGCGCAGGAAGCGCCGGACGTCGGCCTCGTCGGCCTCCAGTTCCGCGTTGCCGTCCGGGGACGACAGGCGCAACAGGATGCGGGGGCGACTGTCGAGGTGGCTGGGACACGGCCGCACCTGCACGTCGCCGGTGCCGGCCGGTGCGGTGAGTCCCTCCCTCAGCAGGTCGCGGGCGAAGACCCACTCCACGTCCGTGTCGCCACCACGGAAGACCGCGTGGATGGCGTACGGGTCGTCAGCTCCGTAGTGCAGGCTGGCGGGCACGGGGAGACCCGGGCCACTCGTTGTCCTCAGGCGAAGCGACACGTCGACGTCGACCTCGGTCTTGCGGTGCGGCAATGCAGGCACGTCGACCTCCGTGTGCTCATGGCCGCTGACGGGCTCCAGCGACCGTGGTGAAGACTTTCCCACCGATCGGCGTGTTGAAACAGTCGAACGGTGTAAATCGTGCGAACCGGACCCACCTGAGGTCCCAGAACCTTACGGATCCAGTGCCGCCCGTCCCGGGCGGTGGCCTCTCGTGGGCTGGTGAGCCGGGCTGACGTGCCCCGTCCGCGCAGAAACTTCACGCCACCCGGGAGCACGGGAAGGCCGCTCGGCGTTGCACCGGTCAGGACCCGCGGTACGGGTTCGCAATGGCGGTACGGCTTCGCAATGGCGTTTCGGGCTTCGCAATGTCGGGACGGGCTTCGCGGTGGCACGGGACGGGGGAGATGGCGACGGAAGGGAAACAGTCGATGCAGGCGGTGCGCGACGCGAGAGGCCGTGAGCTTCCGGATCCGCCGCAGGCACCCGCCGATACCGCGTCGGGGTCTTCGACAGCGGTCGGGCCGGGGTCTTCCGTTGCGGTCGGGCCGGGGTCTTCGGTAGCGGGTCGGAGAAGGTCTGCGGGTGCGGTCGAGCGTCGGGGGCGCACCGAACGGGTACGGGCCGCGCTGCACGCCCGGCGCGAGGTGATCCGCACCGATGCCCGCCGCAATCGCGTCTACCGAAGCGTCGTCGGTGTGGTGGGTGTCGTCGTGGTGGTCCTCGGCCTCGTACTCGTCCCATTGCCCGGTCCCGGCTGGCTGGTGGTGTTCCTGGGGCTGGCCGTCCTGGGCTCGGAGTTCAGCTCCGCCCGGCGATTGAACGCGTTCGCCAGGACGCACGTGCAGCGCTGGTCGCAGTGGGTCGCGCGGCGCTCGCTGGGGGCGCGCATCGGTCTCGGTTCTCTGACGGTGGTGGTGGTGGCGGGAATCGCCTGGGGCTACCTCGTCTGGCAGGGCCTGCCGTCCTGGAGTCCTGAGGTCGTCACCGCCCAGCTCGCGCGGGTCCCGGGGTTGTGACCGGGTGAGCCATGGGCCACGGTTCGTGAGCACGGTGCCGGAGACGGTATGGTTCTGAGGCCGGTCGCGGTCCGCCGCATCCGGGCGATTAGCTCAGTGGTAGAGCACCTCGTTCACACCGAGGGGGTCACTGGTTCGAACCCAGTATCGCCCACCACCTCTGGTCAGGAGATTCAATGACTGACCTCCTGACCTCAGCCGGTGTCCTGACCGGCCTCGACATCTTCCCCGTGAAGTCTGTTGCCGGGATACGTCTGGACGCTGCGAGCATCGGACCTGAAGGCATTGTCGGGGACCGGGCCTTCGCCCTGACCGGACCCGACGGCGCACCGCTGAGAGCAAAGCGACACCCGCGGTTACGCGAGCTCCGGCTGACGGGAACCCCGGGGTCTCCGCGCATCATCACCCCCGACGGGTCGGCGGCGGCCGACTTCCTCGGCGTCTCCCCGATCGCCCTGCAGATGGTCGAGGGCGGGGCGCGACAGGTCGCGGCGGTCCATGTCGTGAGCCTGGCCCAGCGGGCGGCGCCGGACGCAGGAGACTCCTCGCGCGCGAACCTCGTCGTGGATCTCGACGCCGATGAACCCGCGCCCGACGACTTCGTCGCGGCCACCCTGCTGGTGGGGGAGGTCGAGCTCCGACTTCAACAACGTCCCCGGCACTGCGCGGGTCTGTTCGCCTCGGTCGTCGTCCCCGGAACGGTGCGGTTGGGGGATCCGGTGTTGCTGACCCTGCCCGTACGAGCGCCCGGCTAGAGTCGGGGAGACCGTCCCGCTCGCAGCATGCCCCGACCTGGTCGAGGCAGGCTGCGATCGGCCCCCCTCACTCCCGGAGGCAAGCAGTGTCCGCCCAGCTCACCGTCACCCGTTCCGGCGCCTCGCAACAGGTCGCGGCCGGGACGACGGCGGGGGAGTTGTTCACCGACGACCGCGACGTCGTCGTCGCCAAGGTCAACGGTGAACTGCGCGACCTCGGCCATGTGCTCGCCGCCGGTGACGAGGTCGAGGGCGTCCTCATCTCCTCCCCCGAGGGCCTGGCCGTCCTGCGACACTCCGCCGCCCACGTCATGGCCCAGGCCGTGCAGCAGCACTTCCCCGAGGCCAAGCTCGGTATCGGCCCGCCCATCACCGACGGGTTCTACTTCGACTTCGACGTGGCACGTCCTTTCACCCCCGAGGACCTCAAGACGATCGAGAAGACGATGCAACGCATCGTCAAGGAGGGTCAGCGCTTCGTCCGGCGCGAGGTCTCCGACGACGAGGCCCGCACCGAGATGGCCGAGGAGCCCTACAAGCTGGAGCTCATCGGGCTCAAGTCGAGCGCGGGGGAGGCGGCCGACGGCGCGGGTGCGGAGGTGGGCGAGGGCGGGCTCACGATCTACGACAACGTCAAGCGCGACGACGCCGTCGCGTTCACCGACCTCTGCCGTGGTCCGCACCTGCCCACCACCCGCCTCGTGGCCAACGGGTTCAGCCTGCTGCGCTCGGCTGCGGCCTACTGGCGTGGCAGCGAGAAGAACCCGCAGCTGCAGCGCATCTACGGCACCGCGTGGCCCACCAAGGACGAGTTGAAGGCCTACCAGGAGCGGGTGGCCGAGGCGGAGCGGCGCGACCACCGTCGACTGGGTAGCGAGCTCGACCTCTTCTCCTTCCCCGACGAGATCGGGTCCGGCCTCGTGGTGTTCCACCCCAAGGGTGGGGTGATCAAGCGGGAGATGGAGGACTACGTCCGCCGTCGCCACATCGAGGAGGGTTTCGACTACGTCGGTACGCCCCACATCAGCAAGGGTGGATTGTTCGAGACCTCGGGGCACCTGCCCTACTACGAGGACACGATGTTCCCGGCGATGGAGCTGGAGAACAGCAAGTACTACCTCAAGGCCATGAACTGCCCCATGCACAACCTGATCTTCCGCTCCCGCGGACGGTCCTACCGCGAACTGCCGCTGCGCTTCTTCGAGTTCGGGTCGGTCTATCGCTATGAGAAGAGCGGTGTGGTGCATGGCCTCACCCGCGTCCGTGGGCTGACCCAGGACGATTCGCACAGCTACGTGACGGCCGACCAGGCGCCGGGGGAGATCAAACACCTGCTCGACTTCGTCCTGGGGTTGCTGCGCGACTTCGGCCTCGACGACTACTACCTCGAACTCTCGACCCGCGGGGACTCCGAGAAGTTCATCGGCAGTGCCGAGGAGTGGGCGGGTGCCACCGCCGTCCTCGAGGCCGCGGCCAGGGAGACCGGCCTCGAACTCGTGCCGGACCCGGGTGGGGCGGCGTTCTACGGTCCCAAGATCTCGGTGCAGGCACGCGACGCCATCGGGCGCACCTGGCAGATGTCGACGATCCAGTACGACTTCAACCAGCCGGCGCGCTTCGGGCTGGACTACACCGCCGCCGACGGCACCAAGCAGCAACCGGTGATGATCCACTCGGCCAAGTTCGGGTCGATCGAGCGTTTCCTGGGTGTCCTCGTCGAGCACTACGCCGGTGCGTTCCCGCCCTGGCTCGCCCCGGTCCAGGTCGTCACCATCCCCGTCGCCGACGCGCACGTCCCGCACCTGCGCGACGTCGCCCGTCAGCTGAAGGCCCGCGGTGTCCGGGTCGAGGTCGACGACAGCGACGACCGGATGCCCAAGAAGATCCGCACCTGGACCAAGCAGAAGGTGCCGTTCCTGCTCATCGCCGGGGCGGAGGACGTCGAGGCCGGCGCGGTGTCCTTCCGCTACCGCGACGGCAGCCAGGAGAACGGGGTTCCGGTGGCCGAGGCCATCGAGAAGATCGTGGACGCCGTGATCCGCCGGGTACAGGTCTGACCCGTGATCCCCGAGAGCGGCCCAGGTGCGATCGGCCCAGGTGAGGCCCACCGCGTCGAGGCCGGCCCTGAGGAGGCCGAGGACGCGGAGAACTTCGCCGGGGAACCGGACGGGTTCGCCCGACTGTGGACCCCGCACCGGTTGGCCTACATCAAGGGTGATCGCAAGCCCGTCGACGACCACGACGAGCAGCAGTGTCCGTTCTGCCGTGCGCCCACGCGGGGTGATGCCGAGGGTCTCCTCGTGCACCGCGGGACGTACGTCTTCGCGGTGCTCAACCTCTTCCCCTACAACCCGGGCCATCTCATGGTCTGTCCTTACCGACACGTCTCGTCCTACGTCGACCTCGACCCGGCCGAGCTCGCAGAGTTCACCGCCTTCACCCGCGCCGCGGTGTTCACCCTGCGCGCGGCATCGAATCCGGCGGGTTTCAACGTGGGCATGAACCAGGGAGCGGTGGCCGGGGCAGGCATCGCGGCTCACCTGCACCAGCACGTCGTCCCCCGCTGGCAGGGTGATGCGAACTTCCTCCCCGTCGTCGGCCGCACGAAGGCCATGCCGGAGCTGCTCGAGGACACCCGCTCCCGGCTCGCGGCGGCCTGGACCACGACAGACACCCCCGCCTGACTCGAAACCCCCCGACCCCGGGGCGATCAACGGTGCGCAGAGATCGTGCCCGTGATGGGGAGATCCGCACCATCACGACGACGCGGGCGCGGGGCGCGCGGGTCGAGGGCGTCGTGCCCTTATCGTGAACCTTCCAGCCGGCCGCAGCACGGTCGGAGCCCGCCGACGAACGACAGGTCGATGCTGAACCGCTACGCGCGTGCGGTCACCACCAAGGTGTTCACCCCACTGGCCCACCTGTTGTTGCGGATGGGTCTGACCCCCGACATCGTCACCGCACTCGGCACCCTGGGTGTCGTCGTCAGCGCCCTGGTGCTGTATCCGCTCGGTCACCTGCTCATCGGCTCCCTCGCGGTGACATTCTTCGTCCTCTCCGACACCGTGGACGGCATCATGGCGCGGGCGTCGGGGCGGACGGGCAAGTGGGGCGCCTACCTCGACTCCACTCTCGACCGCGTTGCCGACGGAGCTGTCTTCGGTGGCCTGACGATCTGGTTCGCCCGCGGGGGTGACTCCCAGCTCACCGCCGGGTTGGCCCTGGCGTGCCTCGTCATCGGTGGGGTCGTCTCCTACGCCAAGGCCCGTGCCGAGGGTCTCGGCTTCAGTGCCAACGTGGGTATCGCCGAGCGCAGCGAACGTCTGGTGGTCGTCCTGGTCGGGGCCGGCGTCGTGGGGATGGGCGCTCCGCTGGTCTTCCTGCAGGTCATGCTCGCGCTGCTCGCCATCGCCAGCCTCGTGACGGTCGTCCAGCGCATGTCCACCGTGCGCCGACAGGCCCTGGCGGCGGCGTCCGAGGTGTGAGCACGGTGTCCTCCGACGTGCGCGAGCGGTTCACCGCCACTGCCTTCCGCACCGGCTGGGCGATGGCGAGCCGGGTCCCGGAACCTCTCGCCCACCTGCTCGTCGACCGCGTCGCCGACCGGATGCACCGCCGAGGGGGTCCACGGGTGGAGCAGTTGCGCAGGAACCTGCGCCGGGCCGTCCCGACCGCCTCGCCCGCCGAGCTGGACAGCGTCGTGCGGGCCGGGTTGCGCAGCTATGCCCGCTACTGGTGCGACGCGTTCCAACTGCCGGCGTGGGACCGTGCCCGCACGGTCGACACCGTCTCCTTCCGGCGGGGTGACGCGTTGCGGGCCGCACTGCGTGACGGCGGCGCGGTGGCCTTCCTCGGCCACCTCGGCAACTGGGACCACGCCGCGGCCTGGTCCGCGCTCGAGCTGGCTCCCGTCGTGACGGTCGCCGAGCGGTTGCGACCGGAGGCTGTCTTCCAGGAGTTCCTCCGTTTTCGTCGCGGGTTGGGGATGGAGGTCCTCGCGCTGGGGGACCCGACGACGTTCCCCACTCTCGTGCGTCGCGTCCGCGCGGGAGCCTTCGCCCCGCTGCTCGCCGACCGCGACCTGTCCGGCTCGGGTGTCGAGGTCGACTTCCTCGGGGAGCGCGTGCCGATGGCGCAGGGTCCCGCGGCGCTCGCGATCGCCTCGGGTGCACCGTTGTTCCCGTTCGCGATGCATCACGACAGTCGCGGTGGCGACCACGCGGGTGTCCTGGTCCTCGACGTCGGAGCCGAGGTGCCCGTCCCG
>JBPBQU010000205.1:0-7438 GCA_050955085.1 Janthinobacterium lividum
CCCGTTCGAAGAACAGGATGAACGAGTCGGCGGTGATACCGATCGCGACGATCAGACCCGCGATCCCAGCCAGGCTGAGGCGGAAACCCTGCGCCCAGCTGAGCAGCAGGATGACCCCGTAGTTCAACGCGGCGGCCAGCACGAGACTGCCCACGGTGACGATCGCGAGACCGCGGTACTGGATCACCGAGTAGGCGATGACCAGGACGAGCCCGATGAGCCCGGCGATGAGGCCGTTGCGCAGCTGGTCCGAACCCAAGGTCGGTGACACCTGGTCCAAGGTCTGCACCTCGAAGGAGAGCGGCAGCGCCCCGAACTTCAGTTGCTGGGCCAACGCGTCAGCACTGGCCTGGGTGAAGTTCCCGGTGATCTCCGCGTTGTTGGAGATTGTCTGGCTCACCGAAGGCGCTGTCACCACGATGCCGTCGAGGACGGCCGCGAACTGATTGCTCGGCGCCTGCAGCTTGGAGATCCGCCCGGTCAGGGCCTGGAAAGCCTTCGACCCTGCACCGTCGAACGTCAGTTGCACCACCCACTGCCCGGTCGCGAGGCCTTGATCGTTGCGCCCTTGCGCCGAGGAGGAGTCCGTGAGCTGCGTGCCCTCGATCTCGGCCGGGCCGAGGACGTACTTCACCAGCCCGTCCTGGCTGCACGTGACGAGAGGCTTGGACGGGTCGTCCACGATCCCGCCTGCGCGCTGGGTGGGATCGGAACAATCGAGGTTCTCGAAGATGGTGCGCAGGTCGGGGCTGGACAACCAACTCTGGTCGCTCGCATCCGTCGGGGCCGCCGTGGGCTCACCGGTCGGCTGACCGGGCCCGGGCATCGGCACGGGGGTGGCGATGTCGGCCAGCGTCGGCGGTGTGGGCGCGGCAGCGGCAGGGTCCGCCACGGGCGGCTGGGTCGCGGCGTCGGTCGGGGTCGCCGTCGCGGCCTGCAGTGCCGCTGGGGCAGCGGCACCGTCGGCGCTCTGGGTGGGAGAGGCAGTGTCCGTCGCGCCCTGGGTAGGTGTGGCGGTCTCGGCCGGGGTCGCGGTGTCACCCGGCGTCGCCGTGTCTGTCGGCGTCACTGTGTCTGTCGGCGTCACTGTGTCTGTCGGCGTCACCGCATCGCTCGGCGTGGCCGTGTCCGTCGGCGTCGCGGTATCGCTCGGCGTGGCCGTCGAACCGTCTGTCGGCGCAGCCGACGCGGACGGCGACGCGTCCTCGGCGAAGAGGACGACGCGCATCCGCAGCTGGGCGGACTGGGCGATGAGGTCGAGCTGAGCGCGGGTGGCCTCACCGGGGATCGAGACGGAGATGTTGCGACCGCCCTGCACCTGGACCTGCGACTCGCTCAAGCCGGTGGCGTCGACGCGCTGACGGATGATCGTGGCGGCGCGCTGCACCTGTTCCGACGGAACGTCCCCACCATTGGTGGAGCGCGGGGTCAGCACGACCTGGGTGCCGCCCTCGAGGTCGAGCGCCAACCCGGGCGAGAAGCGCGCCGAACCCCAGATCGCCCCCGCCCCCACCGCCCCGAAGATCACTGCGAGCACCAGAGCCAACACCACGAGGGTGCGGCCCGGATGGGGTCGACGGATGGGTGCGCCTCGGCGCACTCTCACGGGCCTCTGCTCGGGCCGGTCGTTGGACACTCGTTACCTCGAGACGGCGCGTAGCGGGCGGTGTTAGGTCACCCGGTCAGCGGAAGTTGGTCACTGCTAGTGGACGAATGATGTCTTATCAGTGATGACTGTGACCAGTCACCCCACGCCGAGGGGCGTTCACGCCTGGTCAGGGGCGAGCGACGCCACCCGCGTCGTCACCCAGGCGCTCGGTCTTGGTGAGGTCGAGGCCAGCGGCGTGCGCACCGTTCGCAGGCGTCTCCTCACCGTGGCCTGCCGTCACCGTGAGATCCGTGACCACAGGCGGGACCGCGGGCGGGACCACCCGGGCAACGGCTCGACGCGTCCACCGGGTCTGGACACCGGGGGCGATCTCCAGGGTCACGACGTCACCCTCCATGGCGACGACCGTGCCGTAGGTACCCGAGATGGTGACGACCTCGGCACCTGGTTCGACAGCACTCTGCATCTGCTGCTGAGCTCGCTGTTGCTTACGCGTACGACTGAACATGAAGAACAACAACGCGATCATGATCACGATGAAGAACAGCTGGCCATTACCACCGAACATGGCATTCCTCTCCGCACCGGCGGGAACGACGGTTCACCGATGCCTGCGTCGACCTCGTGCCGACGCGGCGCGGTCACCGGGGCGCACAACGCCCAACCCATGACAGCGGCCTCGACGGGTGGCCCCGACGGCCTACCGCTCGAGTCTAGACGGCTCACCCGCATGGCCCTTGTGCTCGACGCGCCTCACCTGGGCGTGGAACCCGGGTCCGCCACGTCGGGCGAACCGTCCTCGTCCGGGCCTGCCTCGAACGGCAACTGCCACGCCGAGCCCACCGGGGCATTGCGCGGCGGTGTGAGCCCAAGGTGCTCCCACGTCTCGGGCAACGCGATCCGACCCCGCGGGGTACGCCCCAACAGACCCTCGCGCACGAGGAAGGGCTCCGCCACCGTCTCGACGGTCTCGGCCTCCTCCCCCACGACGACGGCCAGCGTCGACAGCCCGACGGGACCACCACCGAAACGTCGGCACAGCGCCTCCAGCACCGCACGGTCGAGGCGGTCGAGACCTCTCTCGTCGACCTCGTAGACCTCCAGTGCCGCACGGGCGGCACGCCGATCCACGATCCCGGAGCCGCGGACCTGTGCCCAGTCGCGCACCCGACGCAGCAACCGGTTGGCGATGCGTGGCGTCCCCCGCGAGCGCCCACCGATCTCGACCGCGCCCTCGGTCGTCAGCTGCACCCCGAGCAGGGCGGCGCTGCGCCGCAACACCTGCACGAGCTCCTCGGGGGTGTAGAAGTCCAGGTACCCCGTGAAACCGAAACGATCCCGCAGGGGCGCCGGTAGCAGACCAGCCCGGGTCGTCGCACCGACCAGGGTGAACTTGGGCAGCTCCAGCGGGATCGCCGTCGCACCCGCCCCTTTGCCGACGACGACGTCGACGCGGTAGTCCTCCATCGCCATGTACAGCATCTCCTCCGCCGGTCGGGCCATCCGGTGGATCTCGTCGAGGAAGAGCACCTCCCCCTCGTCCAACGAACTCAGCACAGCCGCGAGGTCACCCGCGTGCTGGATCGCGGGACCACTGGATTGACGCAACGGCGCGCCCATCTCGGAGGCCACGATCATCGCGAGCGTGGTCTTCCCGAGTCCGGGCGGACCCGAGAAGAGGATGTGGTCACTGGGCGCGGAGCGTGCCTTCGCCGCGTCGAGCACGAGGGAGAGCTGCTCACGCACGACCTTCTGCCCGACGAACTCCTCCAGTCCGTGGGGGCGCAGCGCGGATTCCGAGGCGCGCTCGTGCTCGTCGGCCCCCGTGGTCACCATCCGGTCCGTCATCAACGCCCCGAGAGATGTCGCAGCGCGGCGCGCAACAGGGCCGGGACGTCAACGCGCGGCGCAGCAGGGACTTCGGCGTCGGAGGCCTCGTCGGCCATCACCACGTCCACCGCGTCACCAGCCTGCTTCAGCGGGTACCCGAGCCCGACGAGTGCGTCGATGACCTGCTGCCGGTGGCGATCGCCCGAGGTGATCGCCGGGGTCACGACGTCCGCCACAGCGCCGGCGGGAGCCCCGAGTCGGTCTCCGAGCTCCAGGCAGATCCGTTGGGCGCCCTTCTTACCGATGCCGGGCACCCGCATCAGGGCCGCGTGGTCCTCGGCAGCCACCGCCGCACGCAACCCGTCCGGGCGATGCACGGCAAGCATCGCGAGCGCCAACCGCGGCCCGACGCCGGAGACGGTCTGGACGGCCTCGAAGACCTCCCGCTCGTCGGCGTCGGCGAAGCCGAACAGGGTGAGGGAGTCCTCACGCACGACGAGGCTGGTCGAGAGCGTGGCCTCCTGACCGTGGCGCAGCGCCGCGAGCGTGGTCGGGGTGGCGTGCACGAGCATTCCCACCCCACCGACCTCGACCACGGCGGAGTCCAACCGCACCGCGAGCACCTGCCCACGCACCGACGCGATCACCTGACGAACCTCCACACCACGAGCCGTACCAACGATTCCACCCTGACGCGACGGGACCACCCGACGCGACGGGTCCACCCTGACGCGACGGGACCACCCGACGAGGCATCCGAACACCCGTACGAGTGCAGGCTAACCAGGGCGGCGGACAGCACTCACGAGGCGCGCCGGTCGCCCCCGGATCACGCTCGCCGCGGTGAGGCGTGACCAGCAGGCGAACCCACGGCAGGGCGACATCTCCCCATCTCCTGGCGAACGGTGCGCCACGGCGGACGGGGGCGGGAGGAGCTTCAGTGCGGCTGAGCGCGGCGGACCGGTCGACGGCGGGCCGCGGCCTCCGCCTCGGCGTAACCGTTACGGCGGCCCGTGACGAGCGCGGTGTGCGCGGCCGCCTCCAGCCGGGTGTTCGCCCCGCCACGCCACAGGTGGCACAGCGCCAACGCCAGCGCGTCCGCCGCGTCCGCCGGTCGGGGCGCGGACTCGAGGCCCAGGATGCGGGTCACCATCGTGGTGACCTGTTCCTTCCCGGCGCGCCCCGAACCCGTGACCGCGGCCTTGACCTCACTCGGCGTGTGCATGGCGACCGGCAGACCGCGCCGGGCCGCGGCGACGAGTACCAGTCCGGCGGCCTGCGCCGTTCCCATCACCGAGCGCACGTTGGCCTGGGCGAACACCCGCTCGACGGCGACGACGTCGGGTCGGTGGGCGTCGAGCCAGTCCTCGAGGCCCTGGCTGATCGCCAGCAGGCGGGCCTCGACGGGGTCGCTGGACGGGGTCCGCACCACGCCGACCGCGACCATGGTGGCCCGCCGACCCCGCCCGGAATCGACGACCCCCACCCCGCATCGGGTCAGACCCGGGTCCACCGCCAGCACGCGCACGACCCCCACGATCGCACGCAGTGATCGTGGGGGCCGAGAAGCGCACGGTGGCGGAGTGTCAGGCGTCCTCGAGGGCGGCCATCACGTCGTCGGACACGTCGAAGTTGGCGAAGACGTTCTGCACGTCGTCACAGTCGTCGAGCACGTCGACGAGCCGGAAGACCTTGGCCGCGCCGTCCGCGTCGAGCGGGACCTCGACACTGGGGACGAAGCTCGCATCCGCGGAGTCGTAGTCGATCCCCGCACCCTGCAACGCCTCACGTACGGCCACGAGATCCGTGGCCTCGCTGATGACCTCGAACGTGTCGCCCTGGTCGGTGACCTCCTCGGCCCCCGCTTCGAGAACCGCCGAGAGCACGTCGTCCTCGGTGAGGGAGGTCCCCTCCTTGCCGATCACCACGACGCCCTTGCGGGTGAACATGTAGGAGACGCTGCCCGGGTCGGCCATCGAACCGCCGTTGCGGGTCATGGCCGTGCGGACCTCCATGGCCGCGCGGTTCTTGTTGTCCGTGAGGCACTCGATGAGCAGCGCGACGCCATTGGGGCCGTACCCCTCGTACATGATCGTCTGCCAGTCGGCACCACCGGCTTCCGCCCCGGAGCCGCGTTTCACGGCGCGGTCGATGTTGTCCGCCGGGACGGAGGTCTTCTTCGCCTTCTGGATCGCGTCGAACAGCGTCGGGTTGCCGGCGACGTCACCGCCACCCGTACGCGCCGCGACCTCGATGTTCTTGATCAGCCGAGCGAAGCTCTTGGCGCGTTTGGCATCGACGACGGCCTTCTTGTGCTTCGTCGTCGCCCACTTGGAGTGGCCGGACATGTGCTTCCCTCCGCTGTTCGCTCACTGCTCGAAACCTGTGCCCGACTCCTCAGACCGCTGCACCCGCCACCCGCTCGCGGACCATGCCCACGAAGTAGCGGTGCACCCGGTCGTCACCGGTGATCTCCGGGTGGAACGAGGTGGCCAGCAGGTCGCCCTGTCGCACGGCGACGATCCTACCCGCGGCAGGCCCGTAGCCCACCCGGGCGAGCACCCGGACGTCCTCGCCGAGGTCCTCGACCCAGGGCGCCCGGATGAAGACCGCCCGCACCGGCGGTCCCTGCCCCGTGACCTCCTCCAGCGGGAGGTCTTCCTCCCAGCTCTCGACCTGGCGGCCGAAGGCGTTGCGACGCACCGTGATGTCGAGACCTCCGAGGGTCTGCTGGTCGAGGGCGCCGTCCAGGAGGCGATCCGCGAGCAGGATCATGCCGGCGCACGAACCGTAGACGGGGAGTCCCTCCGCGATGCGCGCGCGCAACGCCTCGTGCAACTCGAAGGTACGCAGCAACCGGTCGATGGTGCTGGACTCCCCACCGGGCAGCACGAGCCCGTCGACGGCGTCGAGTTCCGCGCGGCGCCGTACATCCACCGCGCGCGCACCCCCGGCCTGAAGGGCCGCGAGGTGTTCGCGGACGTCGCCCTGCAGGGCGAGGACACCGATGGTGGGAGTCGGGCTGGTCACCGCGAAAGCGTAGGCGCCGGGTGCTCAGTCGATGCTGCGGGGTTCACCCGTCCAGACCTGCGGGAGATCCGCCAGCAGGGCGACGAGCTTTGGCGGGTAGAACTCCGTACCGGAGGATGCGAGGTCGGCGGGCACCCACCAACGCACCTCGGAGAGCGACTCCCATTCCAGCTCGGTCCACCCGAACCGGTCGAGCCCCACCTCCTCAGCCCCGGAGTTCGCGGCCACCCGCAGCACGAAGAACTCCTCGTGCTGACGGCAGGCCTCACCCAGGAACGAGAACTCCGCCGTACGCACCCATGCCGGACCCTGCAGTTGCGAGGACTCGACGAGCAGACCGGTCTCCTCGCGCAGCTCTCGCACTGCCGCCGCGCGCGCACTCTCGCCGGGTTCGAGGCCACCGCCGACCGTGAACCACCAGTCCGTACCCGCCCGGGCCGGATCGCTCCCCCGCAACAGCAGGACGCGGCCCACCTCGTCGAGGACGACGACGCGGGCCGCGTCGCGGGTACGGACCCCGTCGCTGCCGCGGGCCCACTCGGGCCCCAGACTGCTCACCAACCGCGCTGGGCCAGCCGGTGCGGCTCGGGGATCTCCTCGACGTTGAGCCCGACCATGGCCTCACCCAGACCACGGGAGACCTTGGCGATGACGTCGGGGTCGTCGTGGAACGTGGTCGCCTTGACGATGGCCTCGGCACGCTGGGCGGGGTTGCCCGACTTGAAGATCCCGGAGCCGACGAAGACACCCTCGGCGCCCATCTGCATCATCATCGCCGCGTCGGCCGGGGTGGCGATCCCGCCCGCGGTGAAGAGGACGACAGGCAGCTTGCCCTTCTCGGCGACCTCGCGCACGAGTGCGTAGGGCGCGGACATCTCCTTGGCGGCGACGTAGAGCTCGTCCTCCTCCATGGAACGCAGCCGGTTGAGCTCGGCGCGGATGGTGCGCATGTGCATGACGGCGTTGGAG